>SXSP01000397.1 GCA_005792225.1 Bdellovibrionales bacterium
GGCGCCTCGGAGAGAGCGTGTCGCGCGTGAGCTGCGTGCGCAGGCGGGCTTCAACGAAAACGAGATCGCGCTTCTCGAAACCCTCACCGGTCAGCAAGGAGCCTGAATGAACACTGCGGCTACCCATCATCATGGCGATCGAACTTGGAGCATTCTCTGTCACCTGGGCGGGCTCGGTCTCTTTGCGCTGCCGCTGGGTCACTTGATCATTCCGGCGGTCATCTGGTTTGCGAGGCGAGATACTGATCCCGAAGTGCGAGAACACGGCCGAGTGTCTCTGAATTTCCAGCTCACCTTGACCTTGATCGCGTTCGTTCTCCTCGTGATCATCGCGATCGGCGGGATTCTTATGATGATCTCAGGGTTCACGATCGAGGGGGTCGATCACCTCTTCTCGGCGCTGGGAAGGGTCATCGGGCCATTCTTGATCGTGGCGGTCGCCGCATCGGCTCTCGCATTAATGGGGCTTCTCAATCTTGTTCTGATTGTCGTCAACACCGTTCGCGCTTACGATGGTCGAGCCCCTGAATACTGGCCGGTGATCTCGTTCTTTAAACCTGAATCTGCGCCTCAGGTCGGGCTCGAAGACAGGAGTTCTCAATGAAAAGTTTCGCTGCCGTGATGATCCTGACATCGATTCTTTTGATGAGCGGAGCGAATGCGGCGCCCGAAGAATCAAAACCAACGAGCCTGAAGATCGATAGCGAAGTTTTCACGCGCGAGTCGATCGTCGAAGTTGGCGGTAGAAAGTACCGCAAAGTCGAGTTCAAAAACCAGGTGGTGTATCTTCAGCTTTTAAGTGAGGAAACGACCGGGGCTGACCTTCAACTTCTCTGCGAACGCGAGGGAGTTTCGGCCTTTCAGGGGCAGCCGCAACTTGTCTTGGCGAGTGTCAAGGTCACGCGCCGGTCGAGCTTGTTCGTTGAAGGCTTACAGCAAGTCTGCTCGGATAGCCGAGGCGGCAAGAAGAGGATCACGCTTGATCCCGCGATTCACGTTGGCTTTCTTTTTCACGATCGGAACGAAGATAAGGCCCTTCTGCGAAACAAACGGGTTTTCATAAATCCATTTGGTTCGGGCATTGGCTTCAAGGCTGATTGGTAATTTTAAAATTTCTCGCTCGGCCTCAGAAAACGCCATTTGCCCTCGGGAAGATTCCCGAGCATGACGCGACCCACTCGCACGCGTTTAAGACCGACGACCCGAAGTCCGACGAGCTCGCACATCCGGCGAATTTGCCGTTTTTTTCCTTGGCGCAAGATGAACCGAAGTTGATCGCTGTTGAGCCAAGAAACCTGAGCCGGTTTAAGTTTTTCGCCGTCGAGTTCAAGACCATGATTGAGGAGCTTCAGCTCGCGATCTCCGATCGAGCCACGAACGCGAACGAGATACTCTTTTTCGATTGAACTGTCTTCGCCGATCAGTTGCTTGGCGATTTGTCCGTTTTGCGTGAAGACTAATAAACCCTGCGAATCGATGTCGAGTCGCCCTGCCGGTGCGAGACCTTCGAAGTGTTTGCGCGAGAGGCGTGGTTCGTTTCCGTCCCGCTCCTGCGAGTCGGGAGTGATCAGGCGAACGGCCGGTTCGTAGTCCTTTTCGGGCTGACCAGAGACGTAGCCGACGGGTTTATTCAGAATGATGGTGACCAGAGTATCGAGTTTGGTTTGTGCTTGCGGCAGGAGTTCGATTGTCGCCGTCGGCAAAACTTTTGTTCCCAGCGTCGAAATGATCTCGCCGTCAACTTTGACCCAGCCCTTCGCGATGAGCTCATCAGCCTCGCGTCGGGAGCAAAGGCCTCGTTCAGCCATTAATTTTGAGAGGCGCACGGGTTCCATCGACCCTTCATAAAGGTGCTTGCAAAGGAAAGCAATGGCCCGTTTAATTCTCAAACGAAAAGGAGCCTTTATGAGAAAACTTCTGGGTGTGATGGCCTCGTGCGCTTGTTTGCTTTCGGTCCCGGCTTTGGCTGCGGAGGGCGGATCCAAAGGGCAAGTCTTTGAACTGAAAGGACCGGAGGACAAACCCATCGCGCTTTTCTCAAAAGATGTGCAAAAGAAAGAGGGCCTCACGGTGTCCACTTCCGTTTACACGGACCCGGCAGGAAAAGAACTCGTGCGAGAGGTCACCGAGCTTGAGAAGGCGGGCGACAAGGACCGGGTGAAGTCCTACAAGATCAGTCAAAAGCAACTCGGAGCTGAAGGTGTCGTCGAAGTTAAAGAGGGGAAGGCACACTTCTCATACACCCGAGATGGAAAGACCAAGACATCACAGGAGAGCGTCGGCGAGGATTTCATCGTTGGACCTTTCATTGTGGACTATATCCAGCGTTACTGGTCCGAAATCTCCGGCGGAAAGAAAATCAAAGCGCGCTTGGCGGTCCCTGATCGCCAAGAAACGGTCGGCTTTGAGTACACGCGCGAAGGCGAAGAAGACGTGAACGGACAAAAGACCGTCGTCGTTAAAATGAAACCATCGAGCATCATCATCTCCGCCCTCGTTGACCCCTTGCGTTTCTATTTCACGCCAGACGGCAAGCGACTCATTCAGATGCGTGGTCGCACTCAGGTGAAGCGACAGGACGGATCAAAATTCAAAGATATGGATGCGAAAACGAACTACGACTGAGACTGGTATTCAAAATAATTTTTCCGCGTCTCCTGAATTCCGACGCGAACGAGATTCGGAAGAGGCCCTTTTAACCGATCATAGATCGCGATCGCAAGGGCCTCGCCCGAGGTATTCGAAAAAATTCTGTTGAGATCTTTTCCGTCGAGCGGATCGACCAAATTTTCTCGCAAGATGCGGTCGAGGGCGTCGCGGTCCATGAGAAGTGACGAGCGGGAATCAATTTTCCCCTCGATCGTCACGCGCACTTTGTAGTGATGGCCGTGTTGGCCGTAGCAGATGCCGTAAAGGGATTCGTTCTCGGCCGGCGAAAGCTTGGGATTCTCGAGATTATGGATGCCGCGAATGGTGACTTCTCGGGTCAGTTGCATCTTCATTCGATTTCCACCCAGAGATCGTCTGTTTCAAAGAGCCGGAGCCGCTTGAGCTTGAGAGACGGATGCCGCGTCTGCAATTCGATTCGAACCTTCTCTCGCAAATAGAGAGCGATGTTTTCGGTGGTCGGGACCTTCTCTTTAAATTCCGCGACATCGAAATTCAGGTGTTGGTGATCGAGCGGATCCGTCACTGTTAAGAGAATCGAGTCGAGATCAGTCAGATCAATGACCATCTTGGTTCGCTCGTCAATTCGACCCTCAACGAAAATTTCGAGCACATAGTTGTGGCCGTGACCGTGCGGAGTGTGACATCGGCCGAATGTTGCGAGGTTCTCCTCCCGCGAGAACTTTTTTTGATCGTAGAGATGCGCGCTTGAAAAAAGACGTCGGCGGGCGATGACGGCGGTGCGGGTGTCCATGGATCTAGGATCCCGCTAAAATGATTCCGCCGTCAACCGAGAGCGATGCGCCCGTGATCCACTCCGAACCGGGGCCCGATAGAGAGTAGATCGCGTGCGCGATGTCTTCCGGGCGTCCCACGCGTCCTAGGGGTTGCATCTTCTCGAACTGCGCCCTCAAGCTTGAGTCCATTTTATCAAAGGAATGTATGGGCGTATCGACGATGCCTGGGCAAACGCAATTCGCACGTGCGCCCGATGGAGCAATCTCGAGGGCCAGGGCTTGAGTCCAATTGATCATCGCTGCCTTGAGCGCTGAGTAAACGGAGGTCTCGGCGACGGGTTTGAGACCTAAGGTGGATGAGACATTGATAATGACGCCGCGATTTCTCTCAATCGCTTTCAAAAAGGCCCGCGTGATGCGAACTGAACCCATCAAGTTTGTTTCAAAGGTGCGTTGCCACAATTCATCCGTTGAATCGGCGAACCGCTTTCGCTCGTAAATGCCGGCGTTGTTCACCAAGACCGACAGAGTCTCGTAAAACGGAGGTTGCGCCTGGATCTTCTTGGCGAGTTCTTCTACGTCCTTTATGCGGGAGAGGTCGCAAGTGACCGGCAGAACTTTCTTAGGTGCCGCTGTCGCCAAATTCTCGAGCGGCTCGGCCCTGCGGCCGACGGCGATAACCTGCCAATCGTTTTTCAGAAAGTGTTCGGCGGTGGCTTTACCGATTCCGGTTCCGGCTCCGGTGATCAAGACGGTTTTCATTTAGACCTGCGCTCGAGCTGGGGGCTTGCGGCAGCCGCAGGAAATTCCCGGGCTGCCACAAAGGGAAAGACTTAGAAGTCGTAGCCGCGAACGGTTTTGCGACCGTTTTCTTGAGCGCGTTTTACCGCGTTCGTGAGCATCGCGTGAACTTTTTCGTTGAGATGTTCAATCGCATCGCCCGCGACGTTGCAGCCCGCGTTGCGGATTGCGTCTTTCATTTTGCTTGCGACGATGACGATCTCTTTTTTACCGCCGCCTTTTCCTGACTTTTTTCCTTTTGCCATTGAGGCCTCCTTCTAGGTCCCCAAATTTGAATAGAGGCCTTTTGCGAAGTCAAAGGAAACGCGCGGGTTGTGGTGCGGGTGCTCAGCCGACCTTGCGAAGGCGCATGCCGTCTGCCGAGCGGAAGACTTGGGCGTCAACGAAGATCTTGAGCAGATCGAGATCAAGCTTTCCGCGGCGGGCTTCCCAATGCAAAATCTCGAGAGCACGGTCGGCGCTGAGCGCGGGTTTATAGGGACGATCCATCGATGTCAGGGCATCGTAGATATCCGAGATCGTCATGAGCTTCGCTTGCACCGGGATGTGCTCGGCGGTGAGTCCACGTGGGTAGCCGCTTCCGTCGCACTTTTCGTGGTGAGCGTGGGCGATATCGGGAACACTACTCAAATCCTCGGTCCATGCGATCTGGCGGAGAAAGTGATAGGTGTGGCTCACGTGCGATTCGATCTCGCGACGTTCCTCTTCGCTGAGAGAACCCTTCGGCATCGAGAGCTTGATGATCTCCTCGGAGGTGAGGAGGGTTTGGTCAAGCTCGCGCGAAGCCTTGTTGATCCAAGACATGAGCGAGGCAATGTCGAAATCCTCGGCGACGACCTGAGGTTGATTGGCTTTTAGAATCGACAGACGAACTTGCTGGAGTTGTTGAGCGAATTGATCGATTCGCTTCGTCACGGCTCCGAGTTTCTCGCGGGGTGGAGCGTGCGGGTGACCCTTCTCGAACATGTCGACGAGTTCCATCGCCATTTCTTTCCACGCCATCATCTCTTGACGGGCGCGCGCGGAGTCGAGGCGAAGGAGGATGGTCTCCATCTCGTGCGGGTAGAGTTTGAGTTCCTTGCGGAGAACGGACTCTCGAACGCCGATCTTTCCGAAGTCATGCAGAAGGGCCGCGTACCGAAGTTCTCGGATCTGTTGTTCTGAGAAGATGACATCCTTATGCGGGCCATCCGAGCATTGGTGAACCGCCCGGGCGAATTCAACCGTGAACACCGCGACGCGGTCGCTATGTCCACTCGTGGAAGGATCTCGAGATTCGATCGCGGTGACCGACGCGCGAATAAAGCTCTCGAAGAGATTTTCGATATCCTCGGTGAGTTTCGCGTTCTCGATCGCAACCGACGCTTGTGAAGCGAAAACTTCCATGAGCTCTTGATCTTCATCCGTAAACGGGATCACGTCATCAAAGTTAATGATGCGTCTATTCTTATGCGCGGCAGAGTCTGTGCCCGGGCGAATCTTGTTCAAGATCTGGAGGACGCCGCGGACTTTCCCGTTTGAACTCTTCATCGGGATGGTGAGCATCGAGATGGTTTTGTAACCCGTCTCCTCATCCACTGCCGTATTGAATTTAAACGGCGTATCGTTGGTCAGCTTGTAACAATCATCAACCCGCACGGATTCGCCGGTGAGCGCGACGTAGCCGGCGATGCTCGTGTCGTCGAGCGTGAGGACCTTGTCGTGCAACTCCTGTTTCGCCGCGCGATTGGCGTTACGATGGAAGCGCAAGACCGTGAAGAATTTTTTATCCGTGTTGCCGATCGAGTCGATCTTGATGTTTTCGGTCAGTGAGATGCTCGCCGAGTCCGCCTCGGTCGTCTCGAGCGCTTTCTCCAAAATCAAATCGAGTATACGGCCGAGTTCTTTTTCGCTCGAGAGCGCAACACCGATATCGACGAGTGATTTGTATCGATCGTTGGAGCGGGCGGGAGCATCGGCAGGTTGGACGCCGGACTTTTTCGTGGCACTCGATTTTCGCTTCAAACGGATGACTCCCGATTAGACTTCACAGTCTTATCGACAGTTTACGATGAAGTCTAAACGCGCACCAGGCGTTCTGGACCGAAGACTCAGGGCTTTTTCTTCTCGGACGGGACCCGCGTCTTTAATCCAGCAAGGTTTAGCTGATTCATCTCATTCAGGGACCAACCCGTGAACTGCGGATTGACAAGAAGCGTGAAGCTAGCTCGACCGAGCGGTATCAACCTGTTCTCATCGATGAGTCGCGCGACACCTTGGCTACAGAGTTTCCGTTTCGCCTCGGCAGAAGTCGTGTTCGCGAGATCTTTGATGATCGCTTCAAGTCGCGGATCTTCAATCTTCAGAAAATTCTCAGGACCTCCGGCCGCGAAGGTCTCGAGCGCCGCAAGACAAGTCGGGCGCTCAAGGTGCATCCCTTTGCGAAAAATCGGCGGCGGTTTGGTTTTCAGCGTGTGAATGTGAACACCTTGTTCAACCTGCTCAAGCTCAACGTGAAAGCCGAGGTTTTTCTTCCACTGGGCTTGAAACCACTCGGCTGTTTTTTTGATGTCGTCGCCGCCCAATTTGGAAAACGTCATGCGAAAGCGCTTGGTCCTCGTTTCTTCGGAGAGTTTCGCGAATTTTTCGCGAGCGAGTTGAGGATTGAACTCCAAGCACGTGAGAGGATTCAAGAGTTTTTCGGAGATGCCGGGGCAGCCGCCGCGCTGACTTCCTTCGAGGATCTTCGCGATCTCCCCGTAGTCCACCGACATTGAGAGCGCTGCGCGAAGGTCGGGGAGATGGCGCAGTTCTTCCCCGAAGCCGATGTAGTCAAATCGAGCGACGGGAATTTGGATGAAGTCGGGCTTGGTTTTGTATCGACCGATGTAAGTCGCCGGAAGCCGTCTGAGGAAAGTGAGCTCGCCTTGGTCGTAAAGATTCAGCGCGGTCTGATCATCATCGATCATCAGAATCTCGACGGGAGGTCGCGCCTCGAACCCCTCGTAGCGTGAATTTGGCTCAAGGCGAATTCGACGGCCCGGAGTCCACGATGCAACTTTGTAAGGGCCGTTGACGACCGTTTGCGCAGAATCTTCTCTTTTTGGAAATTTCTCGGATTTGACGGGAACGAGCACGCTGTGCGTGAGCTTGTATAAGAAATCTTGATCACGTGATTCGAAGTCGAAGATGAGTCGATGAGAGCCCTGAGCTCGGACTCCGAGTTGGTCGGCCGCCATTTTTCCGGCATGAATCTCGACCGCGTTTTTAACCCGCTTCAAAAGTTCAACACTAAGACTCCGCGCCGTTGGCGTTACGAGCCGGCGAAAGGCGCGTACGTAGTCGTCGGCCACGACGTCCGTTCCGTCGCTCCACTTTCGATCTTTTTTAAGTCGGCAGGAGATGCGGCGAGGTGTTTCGAATGCGCATGACTGGGCGCCCTCGGGCTTGAGGCCCTCGCTTTCGTGGTAGGTGTAAAGCCCCCTCATGACGTTGATGAGAAAATAACTGGCATCGCTTGAAACGAGGAGCGCGGGATCGATCGAGGATGGCTCCGTCGGCATGTGAAAGCGGAACACGGGTTTTGTCTCAGCTTGAGACGCCGGCGTGAGCATCAGACTGAGGACGAGGAGCAAATAAAACGCAGGGGAGGGGAGTTGACTGCGAATTCCTCGCGAAATCCGTGTCCCCGACTGAAGTCTCCGTCTCATCTTGTCGATAAATGGGTCAGAATAGAGAGACGGGAGAAACCGCTTTGCGTCCAACGATGAAACGATTCTCATTCCTGGTTTCGATATTTGCCATCTCATTGTCGCTCGCCGTTGTCTTTCAGAATTGCGGGACATATCAAACCGGAATCAACCCCTTGACGGATGATCGCGAAGAGGCCGAGTGCATCGGTGTCTCCTGCAAACTCGATCTGGAGTTCGTCGAGCTGGTCGTCGCAAACGCCCAGCCCATCGGAATCAAAAAGCCCACGACCACGCCGAAGTTCTGCGATCCCTCAACCTGCTTTGATCTTGCGGGCTACTGCAACACCGCCGGCTACAAACAGTCCTATATCTACTATCAATGGCGCCTGAATAACAGCTTGATCGGCCAGAGAATCACGACGGGTCTCGGATGTGACTCGATGGGCCGCTTCCGCATCTTGGTACAAATCCCGCCGCCGCAGTCGCACACCTTCAATTATGGCGATCTCTACTCCGTCGAGGTGAGCATGACCGTGGTCGACGAAAACGACGTTGAGCAGGGAAATCCCACCGCCGGCGTGAGCACAAAGCTCGTACCCGTCGTTGGCATCGACTGAGTCTTCAGCGGGGTTTTGCAGCCTCGATCGCGCCGCGAACTTCGCGCGCGCGGCTAAAATCTTGCCACAAAATAAATTGATCAAAGGGACTCGCGCGCAAGTGCGAAGGCTTCAGGCGCGAGTCAAAATTGGCGAGTTCCTCAAGTGAACGGTTTGTTGAGGCTTGCTTCGCGGATTCCGTCAGCCGCTTGGCGTTTTCGCGTTTGAGCATGGCATCGAGAAACTTATACGCTTGGTCTTCTTCGCTCGCATCGCGGGTCATGGCGAGCGACAAAATCCAAAGAGTTGCCTTCTCCCGCGGTAGTTGAAACTTCCACTTGTTAAAAGGCGGAAAAGCCATTTCGCCATGGCTGGCGAGCGCGACTTCCAAATTCGAATCCGCTTGAATGAGCTCGCGCGCACTTAAGAAATCCTTCGCGAGAACGGCACCTTCGAGCCAAGGTTGAAGGGATTTCGTTAACGGCGCGGCAATCGCCTTCCCGCTTGGCTTTTCGATTTGCGAGAGGCGCAAGAGTTCAATTGTCGAAGAGGGAAGGCCCACCTTTCCCTTTAGCTTCGCGTTTTCAATCACGCCCATCCACGAGTCGAGAGAGCCGTGTTTGCAGGAATCAAAAGCAATGCCGGTCAACCCCCAGAGGAGCGGGATCACTTGGTGCAGTGCCGGATCGCCAGGCAGATCAATGAAGTCAGGAGAGATTGCATCTTGATTTACGAGTCTGCGCGGGAGAATGGCTTGTAGCCACCCCAGCTGCGCTGCCAGCGGCACTTGATAAGAGAAGAGCGTCACGAGATCGGGGGCTTCACTCCCTCTTCGTTTCTCGAGCTGGTCCCAAAGCTCTTCAGGTGTTGAGACTTCTGAAATACTCAGCTCAACGCCTGCGTCCGTCATGATGGCTGACTTCAACTCAGGACTGAAGAGATCTTTGTAAGCTAGGATTTTGAGTGCAGGAATCGGAATTGCGCTCGCGAGGCGTGCCTCGCGATCAAAGTAGATTTTGAGACCCACGCCGATTCCGAGAAGCAGCGAGACGCCGATGGCGATGACGAGCGGTTGGGAGAAGCCAGTTGTTTTTAGCATGTCTCATCATCCGACGCCGAATGGGGATGCTCCGCCGACAAACATGTTTCAAGCGTGGCCTGTGCGCCCTGGGCTTTCGCAAACGCACGCACACCGTCTTTTACGCGCTCGATTTCTTGAGGATCACGGACGGAATGAAGGTGGAGCCTTGCCGAGAGGACACTGGATTCGCCGTCAAGAGACCACACGGCCAGCTGATCGACCTTCTCAACTCCGTGCACGGAGAGTGTTTCACGTAGGAATCGATCTGAATCGAAGTTTGCCGGTCGCCCTTGAAGGAAAAGATAAAGGGTGCTCTTTAAGTACCGCAAAACATTGAACATGACGAATCCGGCAAGCGCGATTGCGAGCACCGGATCGATCCACGCGGCGCCCGTGAAATGGATGACGATCGCGCCGACCAGCACGACGGCCCAACCGAGGACGTCTTCAATCAAATGCCACGTAAGAACGCGTTCGTTTTGCGTGTTCCCCCTCGAGAGATTCCAAGCTGCGAAGCCGTTGACCGCAAGACCGAGGAGCGCAAGACCCATCATGGGAAGCGCCGCCGGAGGCGTCGGTTGTGAAAATCTTTGGACCGATTCGATGATGATAAAAATTGAACCAATCGTGATCACGACGCCCGAGATCAGCGCCGAGAGCAGTGAAAATCTTCGATAACCAAAGTTAAACTGCCGATCCTTACCCCGGTTAGCAAAACCCTCTAAAAACCAAGCGCCACCGAGACTCACCGAATCGCCGAGATCGTGAACCCCGTCGGCCACGATCGCCATGCTTCCCACCCAGAGTCCCCCGATCACCTCGATGATGCTGAAGGTGAAATTCAAAAAGAACGCGAGCCGAATATTTTTCGTGGCCGAACCGTGGTGATGATGGTGATGATGATGGCCGTGCCCATGACTGTGATTGTGGCCGTGATGGCCCGAGGGCCCATGATCATGGTCATGACTGTGCGTGCTCTCGTGTCGTTCTTTCATCTTCTCTTGAATCTAGAGGGGGCCCAATCCATGAGCAAGGCGAATCTCGAGACACCCGTGCGGCACCGAGCTTGCGCGGTCTGTGTGCGAGGCGCGGAGCTCCTCCTTGTGAAAATGAAAGATCCGACATCTGGCGCAGAGTTCTGGACACCTCCGGGCGGAAAAATCGAGCCTGATGAAACGAGCGAAAGCGCGGCCATACGAGAAGCGCTTGAAGAGACGGGTTATCGTGTTCAGATCGCAAACCTCGCGCCCGTGGTTGCCCAGTACGACTTCGAGTGGGACGGACGCCTCAACCGGTGCCGAACGGTCTTTCACCTTTGCGGTCTCGCTCAGGAAGAATCTCAACCGTCACGGGTGACCGATGCGGACTATATCCTAAGTGCCCAGTGGTTTGATTTGAGTGAGGCGGTGGCTCTCCTAAATTTTCATCCCGTGATTCAAGCGGCCGTTCGGGACTGTCTCGGCTGGACGGATCCAGCCGACTTCGCTAAAGCTGAGAGCCGTAAACCTTCCGGAAGGTAGAGGCGCCGTGCGACTGCAAAATTATATCTCAAGCGAGTTCGTAGATCCCAGCGATCAAAAATGGTGTCCGCATCACAATCCTTGGACGGGGGAGATCTCGTCTGAGGTCCCCGATTCTGATGTGATCGACGTCGTGCGGGCGATTCAATCCGCAAACAAAGCGCTCCCGAATTGGCTGAAAGTTGATGTCGAGCAGCGCGCCCGCTTTCTTGAAGCGATCGCCGTCGGTCTTGAGTCGAACGCTTCGGAGCTCGCGCGCCTTCAATCGGAAGATGAAGGATGTCTCGAAGCTCACGCACTTCAAACGTCAATCCCGCGGGCAGCCTCGGTCTTCCGACTTTACGCAAGGTTCATGCTCGATGATCGGTCCGTGAGCGTCTCGTCCAACAAAGCTCACTTCTTTACGCACCGAAATCCCCACGGCATCGCCGCGATCATCTCCCCGGCCACTGATCCCTTGGTGATGATCTCCCTTCGCGTGGCGCCTGCGCTGGCAGCCGGGAACGTGGTTCTCCTCAAACCCTCGGAGTACGCACCCAAGACCGCAAACGCGTTTGCGCAAACCGTGCACGGCGCAGGTCTTCCGTCGGGCGTTTTCAATCTGGTGCAGGGGAGGGGAGAAAAAGTCGGAAAGACCATCTCCACGCACCCTGGGCTTTCTCTGATCTCGCTCATCGGCCAGACGGAAACGGGACGAGAGCTTCAGCGAGATGCAGCCGAGTTTTTAAAACGCACTCACTTAAGTTTGAGCGGAAGAAATCCCGTTCTGATTTTCGCGGGATTCGATCTTAAAAAAGCGATGCCCGCGATTTTAGCCTCGACCGTGCGGTTTGAAGGACCCGGTTGCTTGCGCGGTTCGCGCATTTTTGTGCAAGAGACGATCTATAAAGAATTTCTCGAAGCGTTTCGCACGAATCTCGAAACACTTTCTCCGACGCAAATCGGACCGGTCAATCGCGCGTCTCACCGCGCCCGTTTCGAAGCTGCCGTTCAACAAGCCCTCGATGAAAAGGGCAAACTCCTCACGGGCGGGATCGGAGACCCTGAGGGCTTGGATGAAAAATATCGCGGCGGGTATTTCGTAAAACCCACGGCGATCTACGATCTTACGAACTGCTCGACTCTCCAGCAAGAAGAAGTGCCTGGACCCTTTGTTACGATTTCCTCTTTCAAGTACCAACATGAAGCCCTCAAGCACGCGAATACGGGCCCGCTGGGACTTGCGGGTTACGTCTTCGAAACTCAAGGCGCCAAGGCCTTGCGAGTCGCGCAAAAGCTTGATGCCGGCCGTGTTTTCATTAATTCTCCCGGCGCCGTTGCCGACGAGCGCGTTCCGTATGGGGGATTAAAGAACTCCGGTGTCGGAATCGAAGGTGCGGCCGCGATGATGGATTTCTTCTCTAAGCCCAGCTTGATCGCGAATTATTTCGCCGCGGATTAAGCCGGCGCCGGAAAGGTTTTGAAAATGGTAGCCCTATTTTTGATAGTAGCGCTGGCCCTCTCAGGTTCGGTTACAAACGTTGCAAGAGCCGATGTTTGGGAGACTTCATCGAATTGGAATGCGCGGGCCGAGAGCGCCTACCAAGCTTGGGTCACCACGAAGTGGCAGAAAAACTTTTTTAAAAAGCCTGGCTTTTACCAAAACATCGCGATGGATTGCGCCGACACCGTGTACGCAATGCGACTTGTTTACGCGGCCGAGAATGGTCTTCCCTTCGCGATGAAAGATCCGACAGGCGGCGGAGGCATCATCTCAAATGAGATGACTCGTTGGGATCATCTGCCGCCTGACCTGAGGAAGCGCGAGTTCTTAAAATTTGTTTACAAGATCGCAAGTACATCGTCTCTCCCGAACGACTCTTACCCCGTAGCGGTCAACCGCGCGGCGATTGGCGCGGGGAGATTCCTGTTAACGGATAAAGCAAGTCATCATTCGTGGACGATCAAGTCGTTATCTGAGCACGGAGTGCCATTCCTGCTCTTTGCCTCGAGGCCCGCGCGTATCGGACTCTTCGAAAGATTTGAGTATCCCACGGTCCCTTTTGTTTTTCCCAACGGAATCAAGCCCGAAACTCACGCGGGCTTCCGTGCCTTCCGTCATCCCCGCGACTTAGGAAAGGCCGTCTGGCAGGTGCCGGGCTACAGTCTCGAGCAGTACACGATTCCCCACAAGAATTGGGCGAGCCAAATGCAGAAGCGCCTTGCTTTAAAGAGCGAAGGAGCCGATCAAAAGCTCATGCGAATCCTCGCTAATGCCTGCCAGGGAGCCGTCGAGCGAATCGATGCGGTGAAGAGAGGTGACGAAATCAACCGAAGTCTTGGCGGTGCTTGCATGACTTCCATTCAATTCGACGATCACTCAACCCCGAGTCGAGATTCAAGACTGAAGGGGAGCTTCATCGAGCTTCGGGACTCCTATCGGCGCTATTTGAGAAACGGAAAACGCATCTCCCCGCGCGTAAGAGCACAGGTTGAGGCTGTCCTCGCCGGTGACGAGGGAGTGGATCAAGATGATTTTTGTCCCGTTCAGATTGAGCGGCGAACCACTCTGACGCTGGGCCAGGTTTATGTTCGGAGCCTAAACGATATGATGTCGGCAGACCCCCACGACTCCATCGCGCAACGCTGGGGGCTTCAACGATTCCCAAGTTCTAAGGCGAATTCTTGCCGTCATTTCCGATGAAGCGACTGGGTGTTGTCGCGATTTTCGCCGTGATGATGGGCCTTCTTTATTGGAGGTCGCCAAGTGAGCAGCCGGAGCCAGTTGTGACTGAGGCTGCCGAGATCCCAGCGCAGCCCCCATCGCAATTTCACGAGGGGAGTGAGGCCGTCACCAATTCCGACACACCCCGATCCGCGATTCGTCTCAGCTCCACGACGAAGGACCTTCTGCTCAGTTGCGTGAAGGGGAGTGAGACCTTCAGCGGAATTCATTCCCCCGCTGATTTCCAAACACTTGATGAGTTCTTCACCCGCGCACAACGAAGCCATGGCGGCGAGAAACCCACCGTTGAACTCGCCTTCCAAAACCTGCACGCCCTCACGAGTAACGAAGAAGAAATTCGGCTCCATGTCGCGGCCTTAAGCGGGGGCGAGACACCTTCCCGAATGGTCCCCCAGTTTTTTAAGGCCGACGAGGATGGGCTTCCCGTTCCGGTTGATCTTCCGCAAGACTACGAGACGCTCACCGCGGAAGAGGCGTTGGTACGGTTTCATCAGCAGTTCCCCAAACTAATCTTAGATGAGAAATCGGAGACCTGGAGATGGCCTTCGGGTGCATCAGCCAATCTCAAGCTCAGAAACGGTCAACTCGAAGAGATTCAGCTGTTCCTCGAAACAAAATCCTCGCTCGCATGCGGAGTTGCTCAAGAACGACAGATCGATTGCCAATGTCTTGAGTGAAAGAGACCTCCGATCCAAGACCTCGGGCTATTTAAGGTCTGGCCCTTGTGAATTGAGACCCGAAACCTCGGTTTTTGCGATGAAATAGGGCTACCCTCATACCTTTACTCCGTCTTTTCGTAACATAATATTACTTATCAGAACCATTTTCCCAGATCGATCGTCTAGCCCTTTCTCGGTTCTCGAACCTTGATTCACCTCTCAAAATCCAAATCCTTGGCGAACGAAAAACCTGGGTTTTCGGCACGTCTTTTCCATGACTGAGATCTTGAATGGCTCGTTGGCTCAGGATTTCTACGTAAAGCCTGATCCGCCGGTCACCTGATCAACAATTTTTGTCTCAAACAGATCCGCTTTTTCCGGAGGCACAGCATGATCGTCGTTCGCAGCTCGAAACCAGAAACGAATTACCGATCTAAGTTCAAGCATCTTGATCACCCGAGCTTGAAGGTTCAAACCGCGATCCCAGAAGTTTCGAAGAACGATCAAAAAACCCTGGTTTTCGGTGCCTTGTTTTTGCTGACTTACATTGCGGTCCGATTCGGCTTCTCAAAACAGCTCGATTCGGCGGGTTTTTACGCGGGATATTTATTCGAGATCGTGATGGTCGGCCTTGCCGGCATCATTTACCACGACCGAATTCGAATGAAGCTCGAGAATCCGGTCAGCGAACTCGCGAAAGCTTTCATACCATCCATGGTCCTGGGTGCCGCAGCTTTTTTAGCGACAAAACCCTTGGGCCTCGTCGTACCGTTTGATCTCGGCTCAATGGAAGCAATTTTGTTCTTAATCCTGATCGGACCCGTGCTTGAAGAATTCATTTTTCGAATGGCTCTTTGGCAGCCGCTTAAAGATCTAATGGGACCGCGGACGGCGCTCATCGGAACGACCTTGATTTTCGCGTACGCACACTTTCATGCGTACTGGTTCGTACCGGCCGAATACAAAACATTCGTTATTTATCAAACAATCTATGTTTTGGGGTTGGGATTTTATTGCGGATGGCGGCTCAGTAGGACCTCAGCCCTCACCGCCCCCCTGCTCGTTCACCTGGCCTTTAATCTTGGCTTCTACTTGAGTACGAAACTCTAAAAACGGCGGAGCATGAAATAACGAGCGCGGCCTGGGAAAAACTCATCGATTTTTCCGAACGACTGAAAGCCCTCGCGCTCGTAGAACGCACGCGATCTTTCGTCGAATGTATCGAGATAAATACCTCTCGCGTTACGCTTCTTCGCCTCGACTGAGAGCTTTTCGAGAACGGCTTTTCCAACGCCCGAGGAGCGATGAGCTTCGGCAACCCAAACGTGACTGACGTAAACCCAGTTCCAGTGAGAATATCCGCGTAAGCCCCCGATGAGTTCACGCGTCTTGCGGTCTCGCACGGTGATGACGAGGGGCTCTCTTTTTGGCGGGCCGACATCGATCTCCGCATGGGCTTTGAGAGCCTCATGGATTTCGCGGGCGTCTTCCGTATCATCTCGGTCCGAGACGGACCAATTGAGGTTTTCAGAATTTTGTTCCATATCAAAACGTCTCGCTCGATCTCAGTCGGGGTTTAGGGGAGAGCCGGTTAACCTAAGAGTACAACAGGTTCAGTCGACATCTCGAGTGGAGAAGCTCTATGCTTCGCAGCTTTCTTCTGATTTTTGCCTTTCTTGCGACTCCCCTCGCATCTGCCGATCAGTGCCAACTCTTCCCCGAAATCACGCAAGATTCTTCAAGTATGGTTTACCCGGTTTCAATGATTGAGGCCAAGTGGATGAGCTGCAAGAGTCATCTTACCGGCGAAATTCGCATCGGCACACGCAATCTCGTTATCGGCGGCAACCACCATGTTCTCCTCGTTGACCCATACAGCATGAAAACCGTGATTGAAAAAGATATGTGCTGGCTCTGTTCAGAGGTGGCGCCCGAGACGTTCCAGAGCACGCGTTATCAAACTGCAATCCAGCGTCTGACGAAATCCGTGGATGGACAGTTCGCAAGGGCGGGCCTCAGACGATCCGAGAATTCTCTGAGCGGTGTTATCGTCACGGCAGATTTATGCCCGAGCGCAAAGAAGATGGACCGTGATTTCATTGAGCATCTGATCTCATCGGCACGCACGGTCCCGATTCCCATTGCGTTTGCGCTCTCGGGGAAATGGTTAAAGGCTCACCCGGTAGATTTTCAGTATCTGAAGTCAAAAGTTCAGGCGCGGTCACTCGACGTGACTTGGGTCAATCATTCCCTCACCCACCCCTATCATTCAGGCCTTCCCGACAAGGAGAACTTCCTTCGCTCCGCAGGCGTCAAGATGGCGAATGAAATTCTTGAAAACGAAAGGCTCATGATCGAGAACGGCATTACGCCGTCGGTGTTTTTCCGCTTTCCAGGTCTCATTTCCGATCAAAAGCTTTTAAGCTACCTTCAGTCGCACGGGCTCATCCCGATCGACGCCGACGCGTGGCTCGCCAAGGGCGAAATCCCGCACGAGGGTTCGGTGATTCTGATTCATGCTAATGGTAACGAGCCGAAGGGCCTCAAGGAATTCTCGAAACTCTGGAACGAGGCGCGCCTTCCGACTCCGCTCGAGCCGTTGACGAGCGCACCTCGAAAGTGAAGCCGCTCGTTAACGGCGTGCGGTCGCAGCGCCCTTGATGTCTTGCTCAAGTTTCACGACATCGTCACGAAACTTCGCTTTAAAAGTTTCCCAGCGTTGTTCGGTCACATTCTCTATTTTCGCGAGTTGACCAGAGACACGCGCTTTTTCGGCTTCCACGCGTTTTACAACCTGAGTTTGCTCACCCTTAGTCTGCGTCTTTGACGGATTGACGCTCTTGAGGGTCTCAAGGCTTCTTTCCATATCCCCCAGACGCGCATTCATGACGTTCTTAAAATCTTCGCGCTTGGAATAGGGAAATTCGTTGAGATCGATTGGCCCACCCACGGAAGTCGCATCATCGTGACGAAGCTGCGCGGTCGGAGCGCCAGGAATCCCTTTTTCATCGCGGGGAACGCTGGGGTCAGCAGAGTTCTTTGAGTTCATCTCATCATTCGATTCAGAAGGCGCGACAGGTGCGGCGATGTTAGCCGGCTCACGGGGAGAATTCTCTTTGTTACCGGTACTCTCGTTTGACTGATTGTCTCTCATCGCATCCGGGATCGACTGACCACTTCCAGGAACGTTCGCCTCACATCCGACGAGCGAAATTGAGATCATCAGTGCCAAAGATAAGACCAGAGTCGGTAGCAGAGATGAGAGAAATTGTTTGCGCATTGAGTCCTCCTTTAATCGACTCCATCATCGGAGACCGCAAAGAAAGGGGCATGGCGGAGTTGTCAAAGTCTCGTGGTGATTTGCCCTGGATTAGGGCGCAGCTTCGATCTCGACGATGTAATGCTGATTTTTTCCGGCGTACGTGATCCGATAAGTGCGGCCTGCCGTCACGAGTTCTCCCGACAGTTTCTCGGTCGTGGCCCAAAGGTGAACTCGACTCTTCGGATCTCCCTCGACTTGACCCACCAGCTCACCTCGCAAGCTCACGAGCGGTGACGGTTCACGAAACCTCACGGTGAAAATGGCGTCATCGAAGAGATGGAGCCTCACCAATCGATCGCCGCGCTTTGCTGCCCGCAGACTTTCTGAATGAAACACCACGCGCCTTGCTCGCAATGCGCGAAGTCCTGTTCTCGCAGTCGCTTCGCGCGCCATGGCTCGAGTGTCCGCTCCGCCGGGTACGGGCGTAAAGACGACGTCCTCGTACCGCGCTGGCAGACGCACCGACGAAGGGGTACGTAGGCCTTCGCCTGAGGGCGCGCGTGTCTTAAAGAGGCTCGCAGCGCCAATAGCAACGCCAACGAAGACCACAACGGCGATCAGAATCTTAAGTCTGGGTTTGAGATAGATTTTTCGCACGCAAATCCTGTATCGGAGTTTCAGTGCGTAATCTAGAGCGCTCGATCAAGGACTAGGTCGAGCGATGGAGGTACTCTTTTGGA
>SXSP01000398.1 GCA_005792225.1 Bdellovibrionales bacterium
AGTTACAAACGAACCCCTGCCGAGTCAACCAAGAGTCTGGTGTTGCCTAAACTTCAGGCCCCCTTCGTTTAAAACGAGACGCGACGCTCCACTATGCGCGGCAGCTCGACTTATGGTCCCCTGCTCTTGAAAACCGTAGACCTGGGTGGGACGCTGGGAATCATGAGCATCATCAAGTCGTCTTCGTCTGCGACGTCCATTTTCCCCGCACGCTTTTTCCTCCTGATCGTGATCGGGCTCGCGCTCGGAGGCTGCACGACGGCGACGGAGAAACTTGAGAAGAAGCTCAAGGTCGGAGAGCCGGTGGTTGAAGTCTACAACGCGAAGTACGAAGAGGTGGAGACGGCGCTGAAGCAGGCGATGCTCAGGTATCCGCAGCGGGTGGACAATACGGAGGCCGGGATCTTTGAGACCGACTTCGTGAAAGGTGAGGCGAGGTTTAAGGCTCCGCATAAGTTGAATGAGGAGTTCTCGAGCGGTTATCGGTACCGCATTCTCGTGCGGCTCGTGCGTGGGAACAAAGAGGGTCGTGGTGCAGTTAAAGTTGTCGTGTTGAAGCAGATTGAACTTGCGAGGGATTTTTTCGCGACAACGGAGCCGATGCCCAGTGATGGTTTGGAGGAGCGGGTGATTCTCTACCGAATCGGGCGGGAGCTGCGGATCACGCGTGCTCTTCAAAAGGCCAACCAGAAGGCGAGCCAGAAGCCCGCCGAGGGTTGAGACGTTGAGCCAATCCCGCTTAGAGCGCCGCGGGTGTCTTCTCTTTCCACCACGCCTGCCAGCGTTCGCGCTTCATCGTCGTGGTGTCTTGTTTTCCGCCGAGCTTCACTTGCGTGATGCGCTCGAGAGCGCCAATCGCTGATGGGTGGAGGGAAGAGTCGTGATCTTCGAGGACGCGGACGAAACGGGCTTCTCCCCCACGGCCTTCCAGGAGCGCGAGGGCTTCGACGATTTTACGGCGAATAAACAGGCTTTGTTTTCCTTTGAAATTCTCCGGAGCGTAGAGCTTCTGCCAGAGGACTTCGCTCGCGGATGAATCACGCAGGAGCGCCAATGTGTCGACGGCGGCGACGCGGACCATGAGGGCTTTGTCGTTGAGAAGTTTGCGGGCCCAGCCGTTTGCAGTTTCGCGGTCGATATTTTTCATCGCGACGAGGGCGGCGTTTCTCAGGTACCACTCTTTGCTTCCGAGAGCCTTTTCGAGTTCGGGTTGGCTTTCGCGCCCACCGATGCGGCCGAGGGCGGTGACGGCGCGCCAGCGCATTTCCATCGGCTGCTTGGTGTCTTCCATGATCTTCACGAGATTGCGGTAGCCGTCGGGGCCCTGCTCGCGGATGACGATCAAACGATTTCCCAGAGGGAGCGAGAGCGCCTCGGATGTCGGGACGCCGGGCTTCGTTTTGGGAATCGCGGCGAGGGCATTCGTTCCGGCGAGAGCGAACGTGAGCGCGAGGGCCAGTTTTGATTTGAGCATCATGCTCCTCCGATTAGCTTTTGAATTCCGCGAGAAGATCGTCGCCGTCATTGGCTTTGTCTTTTTCGGCCTCGAGACCTCCGACTTCGGCGAGAAGTTTGTCGGTGTCGAGAGTGTCTTCGAGCGCGCTCGCCTCGCTGCCGGAATCGGCTTCGAGTGACGCGACTTCCGAGAGCATCTTGTCAGGATCGGGCGTTCCGCCGAGAAGATCTTCAATCTCGTTCGGCTGAACCTGATTCGGGACTGCGGCCACGGTGGGTTCTTTTGATTCCGCGGCGGCCTGAGCGAGGATCGAGTCAATTTCTGACTGCGGGTCGGCCGGTGTTTCGCCCGCCGGTTCGGCCGCCGGCTCCGAAGCTTGAGCGAACATGGCATCGACGTTTGCTTGCGGATCGATCGTGGGTTCCGCGGCGGCTTGCGCGAGCATCGCATCGATTTCGGCTTGCGGGTCGGGAGCGGGTTCCGCGTTTGCGGCGGCTTGCGCGAGCATGGCGTCGATCTCGGCTTGCGGGTCCAAGGGAGCGGCGGTCTTTGCGGCAGCTTCTGCTTCGGCCTGAGCGAGAATCGAGTCGACTTCATCTTGCGGATCGGCTTGCGAGAACATCGCATCGATCGCGGCCTGGGGATCCGTTCCGAGGGGCGAGAGATCCGGCGCTTTGGGAATTCCTGAAGACACTTCCGTTGGCGGCGCGCGCTGGACCTGCATGGCGGCGGCGAACTCTTTCATGATGTCATCGTTCGGATCGAGTTCGAATTTATCCGACTTCTCGAACTTCACTTCGGGTGGCGGAGGTGCGGGAGCCGGTGCAGCTACGGCGGCCACAGGAGCCGCGGGCGCCGGCGCCGCAACGGGGATCGCGGAAATTTTGTTCTTAAGATCTTCGATCTCGGATTTGAGGCGCGCGTTCTCTTCTTTGAACATGGAGAGATCGGCAATGTCGTCTTCAATGATTTCGTATTCGGCGAGACGCGCCTGCATCTCGTCGAGTTTCGCCTTGAGAGCGTTGAGTTCGAGGGCCGATGCGCCGTCGCCGCCTCCTCCGCCGCCGCTCGCCGCCGATGCGACTTGAGCGCGCATGGCTTCGAGTTCTTTGGACATTTGCTCGATCTTCGCGTCGCGTTCCGCAAGTGCTTGGTTCATTCTCTCGATGGCCGCCGCGTCTGCGCCACCACCACTTGCGATCGCGCCGCCCGCGGACGCGCCCGCCGCGATCGTCAGCGGTTGATTCGAGAGCACGCGCTTCATGGCCTCTTCGATTGTCGCCGCGTCGATTTGAACCGTCGCGCTACCACCGGCACCATCCGAATCTTTTTCTTTGATCGAGCGGATGAGAAGAATCATTCCGGTGATGAGAATCAAGACCAGCGAGGCGCCGATAAATTGGTCGGAATGATGGGCAACAAAGGTGATGATCGCGCGGATGTCCATTCACATATTCTGGCGATCCCTCAGGGAAAACTCAATTTTTCTTTCTCTGGTCCTGGGCCCAGTCCAGTGGTAGTTTCGCCGCATGAAAACAGCAGATTTCGCGATCAAAAATGGTGAATGTGTTCTCCCCTCTCCCCACGAGCCGAACGGCTTCGTTCGCGAGCGCACCTCGATTGCGGTTCGCTCGGGTCGAATCGTCGCGATCGGCGCTCAAGCGCACATCGGGGCCGAAGACGTTTTCGATGCATCGGGACTCGTCGTCATGCCGGGCGCGATCGATTCGCAAGTTCACTTTCGCGAACCTGGACTCACGCACAAAGAGGATTTGGAAAGCGGAACAAGAGGGGCCGTTCTCGGAGGCATCACCGCCGTTTTCGAGATGCCGAACACGAAGCCCTCGACCACGACGGCAGCCATGTTCGAACAAAAACTGAGCCGCGCTCGGGGCCGGGTTTGGAGCGACATCTCATTTTTCATTGGCGCCGCACCCGAGAACATTGAAGAGCTACAATACTTGGAACGTCACCCGAACTGCTGCGGGGTTAAAGTCTTCATGGGAAGTTCCACCGGCTCTCTCTTGGTCGAGGACGAGGCGGCGCTATTTAAAATTCTCCAGAAAGGTCGCAATCGCGTCGCGGTTCACTCCGAAGATGAGCGTCGACTTCGCGAGCGCCGAAAGCTAGTTGAGGGAACCAATGATCCTCGACTTCATCCGTTCTGGCGAGATGAAGAAACCGCGATGCTCTCCACCCAGCGCCTCATTCGGGTCGCTCGAGCTGCGGGTCGTCCCGTTCACGTGCTCCACGTCTCGACCGCCGAAGAGATGGCATTTCTCAAAACGGTCAAGGACATCGCCACCGTCGAGACTTTGCCTCAGCACCTGACCCTCTCGGCACCTGAATGTTACGAGCGGCTCGGAACGCTCGCGCAAATGAATCCTCCGATTCGCGATAAGCGCCATCAACAAGCCTTGTGGAGAGCCGTCAACGACGGAACGGTCGACGTCCTCGGCAGCGATCATGCTCCCCACACCCTCGAGGAGAAAGCAAAGCGCTTTCCCGACACTCCCTCGGGGATGACCGGGGTGCAGACGATCCTTCCGCTCATGCTCCATCACGTGAATGCGGGGCGCTTAAGCCTTGAGCGACTCACGGAATTGATTTGCCGTAATCCCGCTCGCCTCTACCGGGCGGTTGGAAAAGGCGCCATTCGGGTCGGCTACGACGCTGACTTCACCGTCGTGGATATGAAGCAGGAAAAAACGATTTCGAACTCATGGATCGCGAGCCGCGTGGGCTGGACGCCGTTTGACGGAATGAAAGTCCGCGGGTGGCCCAAGGCCACCATCATCCGTGGGAATGTCGTCATGAGAGAGGATCAATTGATCGGGCGACCGAAGGGTGAACCCGTCTTATTTAGAGCGGGCACGCACGAGTAACTACGCTCACGCCGGCTTCGCCGTGGCCGAGCTGCGCTTTCACGAGATAAGCCTTGTTGCAATCGAGGAGCTGCGTCGGCGCGAGCTCGACGATAAAGCGGCCGCCTTCGCAGCGCGCGTAGCCTGTCGCGAAAAGAGCGCCTTCATCGGGCGCTTCGGCTTGCTTGCGGACTTCCCATCCAAGGATGGCGCCCTCTTGGTTCACCGAGCATTTACCTTCGAGGTTGATTTCGCGAACTTGGTTGCTCAGCTGGAGCTCCTTCATCGCGAAGCTGACCGCGGCGTCTTTTCGAACGTCGTCGATCGTGCCCACGATCTGCGAGCCATCGGCTTCCGCTTTCTCGCTGAGATTCGGAGACGGGGCGCAGTTCTGATGAGATGCAAACATGTAGACCGTGAGGACGCCGAGGAAAGAGAGGTCTCGCCACTTTTTCCGATTGATCTTGAACATACGCGCAACTCCTCTACTTAGATCCAGCTAACTCATCGGCCGTCTCGCTCGAAAACTTTGCTCAAAACGAGACTCGGGAGAGATCTCCCCCGTTAATAAGATGTATTGCAGGACCGGGACCAAAGGCCGGCAATAGGATCAATTGAGCGGGGTCGCCGCCGTTTCGGAGCAAGACATCGCTGTCACGGGAGTGACCGGGAAAACAAAAATAATTTGAGATTCCTCAAGCGGCATGGGGAGTTCAGAGGTTTTTGTCGATCTCGTGGACAAGCTTAAGAGCTCGACGTCTCAGGATGAGACAAACGCTCAATCACGGCGAAGTAGATCGGGCCATAGCCCGTGCGATCCGGAAGAATCATGCAGCCGTATTCGGTTGGCTCCCCCATCTCGAACGTCAGCGGGATCACCCGCGCCTCGCCTTCGCGTTTTTTCAGGAGTCGCGCGATCACGGCGTCGTTTTCCAGCGGCGAGATCGAGCAGGTGGAATAAACAATTCTTCCGCCAGGTCGCACAACCGCGAGGGCTCCCGCGAGGAGCGCGTATTGTCGCACGGCTAAATTTTTTGAGCGCGCGGGGGACCACAGTTTCAATTCCTCGGGCGACGCGAGAAGGTGGCGTTCACCGGAGCAAGGAGCGTCGAGAAGAATACGGTCGTAGGCATCGGTCTCGTGTAAACACCAGCGGGTAGCATCGTGACCCGTCACCGTCACGCGACCGAGAACTTCAGAAGGCAGATAATCTTCAAGAACGGCGCGGAGACGAGCGCGTCGACGATCCGAAATTTCGTTTGAAACGAGCCGTCCTTCGCCAATCGACTCCGCGAGGATGAGCGACTTTCCGCCCGGCGCGGCGCAGAGATCAAGAACCTCGTCTCCAGGTTCAACCGCGAGAGCTCGGGCCGCAACGATGGAAGCTGGATCCATCACGTAAAAATCGGAGAGTCCGCGTTCATCGGTTGCGATCTCCACGCGCTTTCCCTCATTAAGGAGAAGGGCCCATGATCCGGCGAAATCAGCGATGCTAAACCCTTTCGACTTTGCTTCGACGTAAGTAGGCTCAGCGAAACGATTGATGCGCGCGACTTGGCGAACGGGAGACAACAAGGCTGCGCGGAGATCAGGCCAGCGTTCACCGAATGCGGCTGAGTAGAAAGCTTCAAATCCCGCTGAGCCCTTGCGGCCGGCCTTGTCTTTTCCCATGGTCGGCCACCTTAGCTCAATTTCCGGTTGCCTTCATTATTTTATAGATAGAACTGATGATCGGATCGATGCGGCCGAGTTGCGCCGTGGCGTTGTCCATTTCGGCCTTCGTGCGCCGCTGATCGAAGTTGCTGCTCGAGATTTTCGCAAAGGTCGTCGCGATGGACGAGAGATCGGCGCGCAACTCGAGGAGCGCTTGACGACGAGTTTCGTCTTGCGCCTTCGCGCTCAGCAGGCCGTCAATCCGACGAACGCCTTCGTTAAACTCCTCGACCAAGGGATCCGTATAAGCCTTCAGAGCGCGAGGCGAGAGCGTGTTGATTTGTTCCGTCACCCCGAGAAGCTGCGACCAAGCGCTTTGATCACCACTCGTTCCGACGATTCGGCGGAGTTGCTCAAGTTCAGGCACCCGCGCGAGATTTTGATTGATGCGGACACGAAGAGCCGCCGTCTCCGGCGTCTTCAACTGAGCGAGGCCTTGAGTGCGTCCACTTTCGAGTTTTGTGAGGTCACCTTCTTTTGCTTTTCTGAAATCATCGTAGTCTTTCGCGACCGAGATGAGCTTGTACGCAATCGAGTCGCCCGACGGAATTTGGGCCGCCCGATATTCGTTATCCCCGTCGGCGCTCGTGTAACGGACCAAACTTTGACCGCTTAATTTAGTGAGACAACCCTGATCCTCGATCGAACAGATCCGCAACTTCGAGAGGATCGACTGATCGTGCGCGAAGACGAAGTCGGTAAACGCCGCGACGGTCGCATTCGTTTGGAGATCCGTGCTGAGAGCCGCAGGCAAAATAAACGGCAAAGCACGACCCTGAAGCGGGCCCGAAGGGAGCGAGATCGACATCGCCGAGATCATCGGATTCGCCGTAATGAGGCGCTCGAAAACTCCCGCGGCGAAATCTTTCGTGTACGGGTACGCGTACGGATTCCCGAGGAGCTGCACCTTGCTGCTTTCCAGTTTCAGATCCGAATATTTCGCGACACCAAGGTCGCGCAGCGAAAGCGCGATGATGGCACCGACTTTGTCGATGACGGAGCCAAGAGCGTTCAGGCGCCGAACCCCGGCTTCGTTGGATGTCGAGTTGAAGAAGGGCTTCACTCCCCGCCCCATTCCGATCGCCGCGAAGTTCTGCTTGTTGCTCTCGACAAATTTCTCGACGTCGCTGTCTTGTGAGAGACCATAGACCGTTCGTGCGACATTGCGAAGAGTCGGTATCACGGCTTCTTCGTTTGCCACGGGGAAGCCCCGACCGGGATTTCCGGGAACGAAGACATAAGTCCCGGGCTGTGACGCACCCAAAACTTCCGCAAAGAAGTTCTTCGCAATCTCGTTTGCGTGAACGAGATCCGCCAGCCCATAGGCGCGGTAGAGGTTCCAACCAACCTTGTCGCTGCGAAGCCCGCGAGCCCAAGTGCTGACGTTGTCGGGGTCGACATCCGATCTCACGGCTTCGCGTGGATCACAGACGTTCACGATTTCGCCCGCGGCGATTGAATCGCGCATGAAGATGGAGGAGCACTGATTGGCGTCGGAAGTCTCCGCTTCCTCGCCGATGATCTGCATCCAGAAGAGCTCATCCATCACCTGGCGAACGGGAATCATCGTCCTTGAAAGCGTGCGGCCAAGATAACCATTTGCGACTTCATCGTAGTTTGCGCGACCACGACGGAAATGTGCCAGCGCCCAGTTGCGGTGATAAGCTTCGATCGTGTTTTTCGTGATTTCACTGACGTTTCCGCCCTTGTCGAAGCGGCGGCAAAGAGCCGTTTCATTGACCTGATGGTCGGTACAGAAATAAAAGTTCTTTTGCGTCGTCTGCGGATCACGCTCGCGATCGATGGAACGATTATAAGCATAGCGAATCGCCGCGCGATCGTAAGCGCCGAGGCCTTCTCCCGAGGAGTAGAAGTCCGCGCCGTAATCCATGACCGACGAGTACATGTGGCGATCCAAATCGCTCGGATTCGCCGACTTGTCACCTGCTTGGATGCGCTTCAAAAGTTGGTGATACTGAGGCTGATAATGTTTGCGATCCGCGCTGGCCTGAAAGTTATGGCGAAGGCCGAAGTTATGTCCCATCTCGTGGAGGAGTGTCGTGTAGAACGTGAAGATCTCGATTTCCTCTTTGAGACGTTCCCTTTGGTTGGCGGCCGCCTCGATTCCGAGCTCCTTCACCTTTCCGATCAAGAAACGGTACGCAGCCTCTTCGACCATGTCGGAGTTGTGCACGCCGTGCTCGGCTTGGCGCATGAAGATCTTTTTCTCCGCGCGCAGGACATCGCCCGCGAGCATGAGCCGATCCATTCCAGCAAGAGCCTCATCGCCTTTTGCCGTCGTGAATCCCGGGAGAGTCGCCAGCGGCGAACGGGTGACTTCGGCGAGGGCCGAAATCTCAGGCATCGCGAGAACTCCGGCCGCTTTTCCGCTCGAGAAGAATTCCCGCTTGCGGGCCGTTGCTTGAGAAACCGTTTCCGTCATTCTCCGCGCAATGGAAGCCGGCGCCTCAAATGCGTGGGCCTTCTTTTGATCGAGACCAAGAACCTTCTCGTTCGCTTTCGACTGATTGCGAACGTTCGCCACCGAATAAGGTGAAGTGATCGACGACTGACTCGCGAAGAGATCAGTTCCAATCACCTGCTTTAAGGGATCTTGAGCCGTGATGAGATCAATCAAAGTGTCGACACTTGCCGAAACCGAACGGATTCCATCTTCGTACATCGTCGACCGAACTGAGATCTTCTCGCCCGTGCGTGGGTCGACCACCCCTTGCGCAACTCCGAGGAGCCCGCCACCCGCCTTGTGCGGATAGAGAGCGATCACGTTGACGGTCGGATCCGAGAGTTCCACCTCACGGCTTAAATCAAGTTCGATCACGCGGTCTTGACGACCGAGAGCCACTTGAAAAGCGCGATTCCATTCTTCCACCGCACGCTTTGTTGCGGGCAGATACTTTTTCGGAAAACCTTTGTTCACGAACCAAACGATCTTGTTGGTGGAGCAAGAACTGTTGCGACCGGGCTCGCAAATATTATGAACTTCCGCGTACGTCTTCACGCTCGAATCCGTAAGACCCTTATAGGGATCTTCGAAATTGAGTTGAGTCGTGAAGTAACCGAAACGGGCGAAGTCTTTTAAGCTGTAATGCACGGGCTTGAAGTCAGACGGTTTCACCGGCATCAAGAACGTACGATACGTCACGCGAAACCCAGGCGTCGCCTCCGCGCCACCTAAAGTTTCGTGACGATTGATGCGGAATGCATCCGTTCCGCGCACGTTCGATTCCACGAGCCAGCTGATATTTCCCTTTTCGTCCTTCTTCACGTCTTCGAGAAGGACGAGACCCTCTTCGCTCAAGCGCGAATCGCCCAATTGAAGGGTGAATTTCGAATACGTCACCGATGGCCGTTCCCACCCGACCCGCATGAGCGAGCGTTGTTTCCACGGCTTCGATTTATCTTCGATGATTTTGTTTGTGCTCTCGCCGTAGTCGTTCGAGTCCCGCACGATATCAAAGTGACTTTTGATCGGATAAGACGCCACGATGGTCGCGGTCGCCTGGCGTCCTTGCGGGTCAAATGCCGAGAGAAATTGAAGTTCGTTTTCCGTGATACGAACCGTCACCAACCCGTAATCCTGTGAAAAACCGGGACTGGCGTTCAC
>SXSP01000399.1 GCA_005792225.1 Bdellovibrionales bacterium
ATGCCGTACGGGATTCCGAGAGTTTTCATGGCATCGATCAACGCGTTTTCCGAGCGATCCCAGACTTCGTCGGAACCCATTCGGTTCTCGGGGCGAGTGGCGATCAGAACCTTGAAGTTCGGCATTCCGAGCTGATTGTACACTCGTCTCGCCATCTCCATGAAAGCGTGGATTTCTTCGTGCATTTGATCAGCCGTGCAGAAGATATGAGCATCATCTTGGCAGAATGTGCGCACGCGTGTGAGACCGTGCATGACGCCCGAACGCTCGAAACGGTGCAAACGGCCGAAATCCGCGAGACGAATCGGCAGCTCACGATACGAGTGGCGCTCGGCGCCGAACATCAAGCAGTGGCCAGGGCAATTCATGGGTTTCATGCTCGACTCGGCTTCGTCTTTTTCGACGACCGCCGTGAAGTACATGTTCTCGCGGTAATTTGCGTAGTGACCCGATGTCTTGTACAGCTCGGTATTAAACACTTGAGGTGTAATGACTTCTTCGTAGCCCGTGCGCGAATACTCCTCGCGGATGTATCCGACGAGTTGATTGTAAACGACCGAGCCTTTACCGGTGAAGAACGGGGATCCCGGCGCGTATTGATGGAACATGAACAGGCCAAGCTCTTTGCCGATCTTACGGTGGTCGCGCTTTTTCGCCTCTTCTAGGCGGGTCAGGTACTCTTGGAGTTCTTTCTTGTCACCGAAGGCGGTCGCGTAGATCCGCTGGAGTTGCGGACGCTTTTCGTCGCCGCGCCAGTACGCACCCGCGAGCGAGAGAACCTTGAAAGCTTTGACTTGTCCCGTCGATTTGACGTGGGGACCGCGACAGAGATCGAACCACTCACCTTGTTTATAAATCCCGACGGTTTTTTCGCCCTTGGCTTTCAGATCCTCGATGATCTCTTTTTTGTAGGTCTCACCCATTTCGAGGAATTTCGAGATCGCTTTATCGGCGTCCCAATCCTCACGAACGAGGGGAAGATCGCGGCCCACGACTTCGCCCATCTTCTTCTCGATTTTTTCGAGATCTTCCGGAGTGAAGTGGCGAGGAGAATCAACGTCATAATAGAACCCGGTATCGATGACGGGACCGATTGTGACTTTCACGTCTGGCCAGAGCTCCTGCACCGCTTGCGCGAGAACGTGCGCGGCGGAATGACGTATGACTTCGCTCGCCTCGGGACTTTTTGTCGTGACGATTTCAAGGCGCGTTCCGTCCTTGAGTTTTGAGCGGAAGTCGATCACTTCGGGATCGCCATTGATTTTCGCACCGAGGGTCGCTTTCGCGAGACCCGCGCCGATGCGGCTGGCGACGTCGAGGACTGTTGGTTCTTGGTCGAATTCGAGAACGGTTTGATCCGGAAGGACGATCTTAACTGCTGACATTAAAAAATTGATCCTGCACGAACAATTGAGCGGCCGATACGAGAGGCCTTCTCAAAAGCCGATGCTTTTGAATTTGCTAAGGGTGAAATTGTCTCTAGCATTACGCCCGATATCATAGTCCCCCATAAATAGAGGTAAACCCGCAAAATAGCAAGCCTTTGACCTGAAAAAGGCCCGTGAGCGAAGGCGCGCATTAAGCACTTAAAGCCCTGATCTCACTCAAAAAACTGCATTCCGGGAGGCGCCTTGCGACGATAGTGCGCGAGGCGATCTTTCCATGTTCCGACATGAATCTCGAGTTTGTGGCCATCAGGATCCAGAAAATAAAGGGAGGCACCCTCGGACCGATTCTGTTTCCAGATGGAGCTTCCGGCCTCTCGGATACGGGTGCTCACGCCGTCGAAGTTCTCGGCGCTCACACTGAAGGCAACGTGCGTGTATTCCGGCAGAGGCCCCTGCCTCGTCGTCGGATCTAAATCCAGGCAAATCCAAAGATCACCGGCGAGCAAGTAGGCTCCCCGCTCGTGGCGTTGGATGAGCTTAAAGCCTAGGACATCACGGTAAAAAGAGATCGATCTTTCGAGATCGCGAACGGCAAACGTAATGTGATTGACCCCAGAAATCATGGCTTCATCGGTTGCGTCAGCCCGAAGCGCTTGTCAACGTTGTCACGAGGATTCGAAGTCATTTTCTCGAGACGATCTGAATTTCCGAAAAAGAGATCCCCGAGCGAACACGCCCGACCGTCGCACCCCGGAGCTTGCGTTGGATGATCTAGGAGTGCCTGCTGAATTTCTTTTCGCGCGTTTTGAGTGGCTTGGGCCAGTTCCTGCAGGAACTTCCGACGAAAAACGCGAATGGCCTCATCGAGCCTGGAGGTCGAAAGCTTTGAAACCGCGGGGTCGGATTCGGAACAAGTCGCCTGCGCTTCACCGTTCGGAAAACAGAGTTGTTGAGCCGCGTTGACGAGCGATTCACGCCACGACCAGTTCCCGGCGAGCACCCGCGCTCTGGTTAAGAGCTTTGATTCGAGCGTCGAGTTTTGGAGACCCCATCTCGCCTCGAACTCGAGAGAGGGATCAGAGCCAAACCGTTGGACCGCGCCCGGAACCAAGGCGTCGATTTCTTTCAAGCCTGATCCCGGAATCAGTTCTTGAACGTGAGCTCGCTCAAAGGAAATCACCGCGGGATCCGTGAGATCGACAAAACGTTTTGCGTTTTCGTAGCTGGCGATGACGGAGCGGAGTTGATGATCGCGCTGAGGGGTTGACCATTCCTCAAAGAGTGCATCGCCCCTTTTACACGGAAGGACCGAGCAGAGAAAGTAGCCGCGCTCCACGATCGACACGCGCTCGCGAAGAGCTTTGATCGCCGCTTCGCCGACCTTCAGAAATCTCTCTTGCGTGGAATTCCAAAGATTCAGTCTGGTTGAGACTTCGGCGAGGAACACTTCCTCGGACCACTGGTACTGCTCTTCGGAGTACCCGGGGAGATGTTCTACGTTCGCGAGCGACCAGATGCCATCGGGCGATCGAACGGGCCAACGAAAACGCATGAAGCCGCCTTCTTTGCGCTCGAGCCGATTCGGGATCAAATTCGCGACGAAGCTAAGTTCGCTTGCCGGTTCATTTCCGTAAATGACCGTGATGCACGAACTTGAATCCCAGCAGTCAGGGCTCTTCCCGACTCCGAGAATCACCCGCGTATGGCCGGATCCCCGGTAGAGGGTGATGTAAACCGTTCCCGTTGATGCGAACTCGTGGTTGATCGCGACCGGATAGAGATCATGGATGAAGCTATGAGTGTAGCTCATGGCGAGCAGGTATTTGAGAGCCGCCTTGAATCGTTCATCCCGGCGCCAGTCCGCGTGGGTCGGAAGTTTGTCCCACTTTTGGGTACTCTCCCAGGAGCCGAAGAGGTCGCCCCCACCGGCGAGGTGGTTAGCGGCGGGAAGTTCGTTCTCACGAGCGAAGATCCACCGGTAGGCCATCGCGAGGTCCGCGCAGTCGATGTCGACACCCGTACCTTCCATGAAGGATTCCGTGGCGTGCGTTTTTACCCACTGGTTGAACTTCGCCTCGAACTCGGCTGTCCACTCCCGCGTGTGCTTCCAAAGAGGGTTTGGGGTTTTAACGACGGCGTCCGTCGCAATTTGCGAAAAACTTTGGATGCGGGATTTTCTGAAGGATTCGTCGATGCGCACGAGTTCGTCGCGCTCACTGGATCCGAAGCTCCTTCTGTAAACAAGTCTCGGGAGTTGGCCGCGGGCGGAGGGAGTGTCAATAACGAGAAGCAGAGTGCGCCCGCCCGGGCGCTCCTCACGTAAGACTTCGCGTTTCCAACTCTCGGACTCACCTTGCGCGGCCCAAGCGAGAACAATGAGGAGGAGGAGAAAGCACGCCCTAAAGAATCGAACCATCGACGAAACCTCCGTGGAAAGCGCCGATCAACAGCACTCCATCGGAGATTTTTCGCCAAATTCTGAGCGGGCCAGGCCGATGGTCAGAGGAGATTGGCGTTTTGGCTCGTGAGCTGGGCCTTGATCCTCAGACTAAGAGCGTGTCCTTGGCTCTCTGCCGTTTTTGCCTCCTCGATAAGTTTGCGGGCGGACTCTTTAAGTTCGGCCGCGATTTGACGGCGTTCATTCTTACCGATCGAGATCTGTTTCAGAAGGGCTTGAAATTTTTCGGTGGGCCACTCACCGCCCGTTTTCGCAAGAACGAGTCGCAGTCTTTCGATGTCTCGGGCGAGACTTTCAAAGTAACCAAATGCCTTAAGCGAGCCAATGAGATCGAAGCCATTTGCGATAATCTTGAGGCCTGGTCCCATGAGGATGAAATCGAGATCCGAACCGGTGAGCTTCGCGGGCGAAAGAATTCTCAACGTCTCGTCGTCGGTCCCGTGGCTGAAGATCAACTCGTTGAACTGATCGCAAGGTTGATACTCGTCCATTGAGCTTAAGAGGAGATTGAAAATCCAGGAGCGTTCTAGGTACGTCGGCGCTCGAAACGGCGAGAGCTGTGCTCCTTCGGGTGCGAAGTTAATGGCGCTGACACCTGTCGAAATCTCACAGTGCATTTTCCGCCGCTGGTTTTGGGGAACGTAAGGGAGCAGAAGCTTCACGAGTTCACCTTGATCGGTGCGTACGGCCGCGGTCAGTGCCTCGTGGTAAATGGCGTGATCGTTCGTAGTTCTCGGCAGGCCGTGCGCTTCAATAACTCGTTTTGCCAGAGTCTTTCGCCCGTCGCGGACGTATTGGGTCAGTTGGGCGAGTTCCAGATTTGCGGTCGACTCATCGAGATCGCGGTGCTGATCCAAATAACCGCGAACGGCGTGCGCCTTCAGTTCGTAGACCCGGCGATTTCGAGTTTCACGTTTGAGGAGCAAGGTCTCGACTGACATCGAATGTCCCGCACGCGCTTCATAGAGCGTGGCTTGGAGTTCGTTCGGATCCCCCGTCTCGGTGAGTTGGATGAAGAGCGATCGGTCGGAGGCGAACTGCAAAGTGAGCTTTTCGGTTTGCGTCACTTCTCCCCGCTTCGGTCTTGAGACCGCGTAGCTAAAAGCGGAATAGGGATTCTCCCGCGGATAGTGTCGGGCGAGGACCGTCGGCGAGAGAATTCTGAGTGAGAGTTCTTCCGCGTCACCGTCGAGTACGATCTCGAGGGTATGCTCGCCACTCAAGTCGACGTAGTCGCCGACGAGCGTGAGGGCCCTCTCTTCACGTGAAACGGGCTTCTCAGCCGGCTGGGAATGATCACCCCCGGGTCGATTTTCTGAATTCGTGCAACCGCCTAAAAGGACGGATAAGAGCGCGATGGCGAGATAATATTTCATGGCTTCCCCCAGTGTCGTTCTGGCAAAACTGCAATTGAAGGGCCATTCATTGAGAGCTTCTCTGCGAGATCAAACCCCTTTTCTTTGAACGAGTCAGGAACTCGTCCACGAATTTGGTCTCGTTTTCAAAAGAAAAAGGCCCAAGGTTTTCGCCTTGAGCCTCTTCACTTTCGACTGACTCTTAAGAAAAATCAGTACGTCACGTGATGGTGGATCGATTCGTCAATGCGAGGATCTTTGATCGGAACGAGGTTGTTCTTCTGCAGGAACGTCGTCACCGACCAGAGGAAGAGTCCGCCCATGAGGAGGAATGTTCCTGCTTCCTGCCAGAAGAGGATCCAGGTTTCAGAGTAGACTGGGTAAACCATCCAGTGGATGTCGATGTACTGCATGAAGAGGATCAAGCACGCAACGAGCGTCAAGTGAGCGGGGCTCCGTTTTGCCGCACGCGGGAGCATGAGCAAGAACGGAACGACGAACTTGAAGACGAAGAGCGAGATCGTCGCCGCCATCCAGCCGCCGCTTGAGCGCGACAGATAGAAGATGGTTTCTTCTGGCAAGTTCGCGTACCAGATCAAGAGGAACTGCGAGAACCCGATGTAGGCGTAGAAGACCGTGAAGGCCTTCATGAACTTTCCGAGGTCATGCAGATGATCGAGCGAGACGAGTCCGCGCACAAGGCCGCTGCGGTACATCGAGCAAGCGATGATGACGATCGCGGCGATGGTGCTCTGGAAGAGACCCGCGAAATTGTAGACTCCCCACATGGTCGAATACCAGTGCGGCTGAAGGCTCATCAAGGTGTCGACGGAGAAGAACGAGTACGAGAGTGCGAAGACGAGAAGGAACGTCACCGACCAGGCAACGTTGCGAACGGTGTGGCGCTCATCGCCATCGACGTCTTGCTTGAGAGATCCGCCGATAATGACTTTGCGGTACAGGAGCCAGAGGCCAAAGAAGACCGCGAGGCGAATCACGAAGAACGTCATATTAAGATAAGCGGACTTACCCTTTAACAACGCATCGTGAGCGACTTCATTGGGGTCGAGCCAAATGTAGAGCTGTTTAGAACCGAAGAGCAGAAGAACCGCGCCGACCGCCGCGACCGGCAAGTAAGCCGTCAGTGCCTCGGCGAAACGACGGATGTTCACGCTCCAACCCGCGGCCGCGACGTGCTGAATCGCCGCGAAGAACAAACCACCGAGGGCGAGGTTCGTGAAGAACATATAGCTCGTCAAGAACGAGTGCCAAGCGCGCAGCTGATCTTGATAAAGCGAAAGAGCGAAGAGGAGAAGACCGACGAACATCGCGACCGCGTAGATCGTCTTGATGCGCGCGCTCGGCGTGTATTTCCCGGGAACCGGAGGAGCTCC
>SXSP01000400.1 GCA_005792225.1 Bdellovibrionales bacterium
CAAAATCGCGAAGACGATGAGGAGCGCGGCCAAACCTTCAATCGCGATCGCGCTCTCGGAAACGAAGGGCCGGATCCAGGATTCCATTTCACTCCGTCGCCGGCAGTTCTTCGATTAAAGTCGGATTGCTGATGACCACGGCCTCCCCACGCTTGAACTCTCGACTCGAAACTTCGTACGTCTGACGGCGTCCCTTCGTGCAACCGCCGCGGTTCTTTTGCGATTCGATCCGTACGACCGCCGCCCGACCTTTGCGGCTGAGACGAAGATTGAACTCATCGTCGCGAGTCGTATCGCAGTCGAGCGCCTCGAACTGAATGATGGTGATAAAACGCGGCGGCACGGGACGGCCGTCTTCAGTCACGATCGGCATCCGATCTTCGTACTGCTGAACGTTCAGGACGCGAAGGCTTTCACCGAAGTTCGTTGAGGGAGCCGCATGGAACTCGGCCGAAGCATCAGCACTCAACGCAGGGAGGTTCGCGCGCGACTGAGAGCAAGCCACGGGAAGAGCCAGAAGAGTGAGAGAGAGCATCCGGAGCGAGTAAAGGAAGTTTTGGAGTTTCATCATGTCGTCACCTCAATTGATTCGATCGTCTTGATCTGCATCAATGAGTACCATGACCTCAGAGCAGAACAACCGCACCTACGCGTGTTGTAGAACTCTAATCAAAACTCGGTTTGATCTTCTAAGTTGGACTTCATTTAGCAGGACCGAAGTCCTGCCCTGACTTCGGGCCCTTACTTCTGATTGGCAGCGTAGATCGAGAGGAACTCAAACATCGCATCCATTCCCGCGAGTGCCGTGAGATCCGATTGATCGTAAGGCGGCGAGATTTCCACGATGTCGGCTCCAACCAGATTATGCACTTTCAAGCCGCGAAGGATCTGCTGCGTCTCGTAAGTCGTGAGTCCTCCGGGAACCGGCGTCCCCGTGCCCGGTGCGTAGACCGGATCCAAGCAATCGATGTCGTAGCTGATGTATGTCGGATCGGTCCCGAAATCCGGGAGAGATGAAACGAACGACTTAAGACTTCCATCGCGAATCGCATCAACCGTGTGAACGGTTACGCCATGCTTTTTCACGAATGCGAGATCATCGGCGCCCGTCAGTGGTCCACGAATTCCGAACATGTGGTAGCGCTTCGGATCGACGAGTCCTTCTTCGACCGCATGGCGCGCGAAAGAACCGTGATGATAATCCTTCTCCCAAGCGGGAGGATAGGTGTCGAGATGAGCATCGAAATGAATGAAGGTGAGCGGCTTCCCGTAGCGTTTGCGCATCTCACGCAAAATGGGGAGCGTCGTCGAATGATCGCCCCCAACCGTGATCAGCTTTTTACCGAGACCGAGGACGTGGCCGTAGAATTTCTGAATCTTTTGGTAAGTCATCTCCATGTCGATCGGTACGGTGGGACAATCGCCGATGTCGGCGGCTTTTACTTTTTTCGTGAACCCTTCCATACGACCGTAGTGAAAGACTCGGCCGAGCGCGGAGATGTCGCGCACACGGCTTGGCGCAAAGCGCGCACCGGGACGATAGCTGAGACCCCCATCGAACGGTAGACCCACGATTCCGACGTCGTAATCCGCTTCGACGGGAACATGCGGCAAGCGGAAGAAAGTTTTGATTCCGGAGAATCTGGGGAATTCACGCCCTGAAAGCGGCTCGTAAACGATCGACATCGGCAAACCTCCGTGTGACCCGAGTATAGCCTTGCGCCATGGACAAAGTCAGCAACTGCCATTAGTGTCCTGGCTTCGATGCCAAAACAAAAATCCGCAATCGAAGACAGCCAAGCCCTGATCGAATGGTACCGCGGCGTAAAACGCGATCTGCCGTGGCGCAAGAATCGCGACCCCTACCGCATCTGGGTTTCCGAAGTCATGCTTCAGCAAACGACCGTCGCCGCCGTGATTCCGTTCTACGAACGCTTCATGAAACGCTTCCCGACGCTGAAGTCCCTCGCCGAGGCACCCACCGAAGACGTCATCGAAAACTGGGCAGGGCTTGGCTACTACTCGCGAGCGCGCAATCTTCATAAATCCGCTCAGGTTTTACATTCGCGCGGATTTCCCAAAACTTTTGCTGAATTCATAGAACTTCCCGGTTTCGGTCCCTACACGGCCCGCGCCGTCGCAAGCCTCGCATTCGATGAGAAAACGGGAGTCCTCGACGGTAACGTCATTCGCGTTCTCTCGAGGCGCTACGGCCTCAAACTTGAATGGTGGAAACCTCAAGGAAGAAACCAGCTCCAACAACTTGCGGACGCGCTCGCGCAAGTCGATCAACCGGCCGACCTCAATCAAGGGTTGATGGAACTCGGCGCGACCGTCTGCACACCTCAATCGCCCACTTGCCTCCTCTGCCCGTGGGCAAAGGTTTGCGTCGCGAGACATCTTCACGCCATTCCCGAATATCCACTCAAGAAACCGCGTCGCGATCGCGAGGTTTGGCATTGGCGCCCGGTCGTCGTCGAGCACGATGGGTCCGTGCTCCTCGTTCCCAATGATTACGCTCCTTTCTTAAAAGGCCACTGGATTCTTCCGGGCGAAGCGGAGATTTTGAGCGCGCCGCCGTCGAACTTTGACTACAAGGGCACTGTCACCCATCATGATATTTTCGTCTCGATCGGCCGCTCTCGTCGAAAGCCGAAAGCGGGCGAGATGAAGTGGGTACCGATGGATCGACTCTCGCGCGAGATCCCGGCGTCCATGATCCGCAAGGCGATCGAGAAATCCCGCGTGACTTCTTGAAGTGAGGCAACGATGCCAGCGAAAGAACAACGGCACCAAGTTTGGATGAAGTGGTCCCTCATCGGCGCGACGTCATTTCTGACGGCGAGCGCTTGCCAACACGGCAAAAAAACCGCGCCCGCTCCGAGCCAGCCTCAGCCCATCCAGTCACCGGCGGCGAAGACGGTCGTTTTTCCGAAGCTTCCCACACCCTATCCCGGCGTTCTTCAACTCACGCAGTTGGGTGAGAACTCTCAAGCGCGGTTTTCCGCCGATGGCACCCGGTTGATCTTCGTCAGCCGCATGCGCTCGTCCCACAAACACGCGCAAGTTTACGAGATGCTCCTTCCGCAAATGACGGAACGTCGACTGACGTTTCACGACGGTGACGATCTCGATCCCGTCATCTCCCATGACGGAACCCGCTTCTACTACGCCTCCGGGACCGATGAGCTCAAAGAGGAAACCGTCGCGACCGAGCGGCTTATGCGCAACTATTATCCCCAAGGCTTAAAGAAATCCGCAGGCTCGCGATCTCCGCAAGTGCCCGAGCTGCTGTCGGAAATTTATCTGCAAACGTCGAACGGTCGTGAGATCGAACGATTGACGGAAAGCCCGGGGTACGACGGGGAAGTCGACGTTGAGCCGAAATCTGGTAAATATATCGTATTTACATCGACCCGGGACGGTCAACACAACGTCTACCTCGCTGATTCGCGCGGTCGGTCTGTTCGTCGCATCAGCACCTCAAAGCTCACGGATCGCGGCGCTCGCTTCTCGCCCGACGGAAAGACATTAATCTGGTACCGGCTTCTTCCTGACGGAAAAGCGTCGCAACTTCTTCTCGCCGAAGGCAATCTGCGCCAGCCGCGTGAAATCCTCAGCGGGGCCGGAACGATGATTCATCCTTCGTGGCACCCGAACGGAACCGACATCGTCTTCAGCTCCAACCGCGACGGAAAGTTCTTTAATCTCTACTCGATCGATCGCGAGGGAAAATGTTTGAAGCGATTAACGACGATCGAGATGGATCAAACTCAACCGCAAGTGAGCCCCGACGGACAACGGATTGTTTTCACCGGTAAGAAGGGTGAGTCCCAGCATCTCTTCGCGATCGATTATAAATCCGATGGTCCGTGCCTGAATTCTCAGCCCGCCACCGCATCGGCTTCGCCGACGCCACCACCCGGACCGAAGCCCAGTGCGACTCCGGTTTCACCCCCGACTTCACCCTCGACGTCGCCCGCGCCGAGTGAAACTTCTACTCCCGAACCCGCGGCGGAAGCCACACCGGAAGCGTGAGACCATTTCGCGCCTTGCGGTGGTGAGAGCGATTCGTTAGCCTGAAAGCATGAAAAATATTTTTGCGATTTCGGCATTCGTATTGGGTTCGGCTCTTCTCACCTCGGGCGCGCAAGCCGCTCCCATGCCCGGCACGGCGACTTCAAAACTCGTCGCGCCCCAACTGGGGATCTACCGTTCACCCCTCGGTTTCGAGGTGGGCGCGGGAAAATCGGGATGGGTTCATGGGTCAGCACCGGCGAACAACAAGTTCATCGCGACTCTCTACCATGCCCCCAAAAAAGATAAGAACGCGAAGTCCGAAGGCGCTTCGCTCACCGTTCGCGTCGACAAGCTTGAAAAAGAAGTCGCTCTCGACAAGTACATCCAGAAATGGATGAAAGAATATCCGAAGTACGGTTTCGACGTGCTCAACTCGCGCGCGTTCACCGAGAACAAACAAAAAGGTTATTTCCTCGACCTCATCAACAAGGATAGCGGCAAACAACTCCGTCAGGTGGTCTTCTTAAAACAGAAGACGGCCGTCATCCTCACTTGCCGCGATAAACAAGCGAACTTCAAAGAAACGCTGAAGAACTGCAATCAGATCGTCCGTACGTTCAACTGGAACTAATTCGAACGACAAGAGAGAGCGACGGGACACTGAGGATCGTCGCTCGTCTCTTCAAAGAGAGTCGTAATCACTTCCCGCTGCCGACAATTGAAACCGTCATCGATCGGGTCGACGAACTGAATCGGGATCGGACCGTCGTATTCCGTATCCTTCCAATACATCTTATATTTTTTAACGTAGCGCTGTGCCTGAGCGCACGTCA
>SXSP01000401.1 GCA_005792225.1 Bdellovibrionales bacterium
AAGAAACAACTCCGAGAGCCACTGCTGCACCTAGGCGCGCGAGCTGTCATCGCCGGCTGCGGAGTTCTCACGGTAGCGGCCGGGGTCGCGGGATATTTTTTGCGAGAATTGAAAACATCGGCCCAATCGGATCCAAGATAAGCCGAGACTTGTCACTTTCCGATTCTAAGAATCAACGAGAATGAAGCTCCGTCGGCACGCATTCTGCTCTTAACGACCCGGTAGCAGAAAGGCGATCTTCTCTGAGATCGCGGGTGGGTCGTATGCTCAAGGCGTTTTTACTTTTTTCCATTTTGTCTTTCGCTTCGCTCGGTTTCGCTGCGGAGGCGCGAGAAGTCCCAGCGCAAACGGCGCGTGCCCTCATCGAAGAGCTGAAAAAACAGCCTGACCTTTTCAACCGCGTCGGCGTGCAGGCGAAAGGGTCTCCGCGCCTCGGGGCCGTGCTTCGGTGCTCTCTTCCGCTCGAGACGGGATTTGAAGACGATCAACCTGAATGCGAAGCCGAAGTGATCGGCGATTCGACGCTCACGTCGGAAATCGAAGACGATGCGGTCTCAAAGTCTCTCGTGGATTTTTTTGATAAATATGAAGAGTACTTCGGCGGAAACGCCCAAGGCTGGGCGGGTTTTAGAGCCGAAGTCCAGTGCTCGACCGCGGGCTGCAAAGCGCGCGCGGTCGAATCAGAACAAGAAGATTAATCAGTCCGCTTGCCGACGTTGCTCGCCCGGCTCGTTATACGGAACGCCAAACTTCAGTGCGCGACGCGCACGACGGTTGAGCTGCTCTCCCGGAACTTGGGGCTCAGGACGAACCGATTCACGAGGACCCGTGTAGCCCGGGCGCGCCATCGGCCGGGCCCGCTTCTCGGATCGACGATCCTGAAAACGCCCACGCGGCGGCATCGCTGCACGATTCTCGCGTCTAAAGTCAGGGCGGAAATCAGACCGAGATCCCGAACGCGACTCCGAACGCGATTTCATTTCAGGACGCGCGCGCTCAAAACGCGGCGGCATTTCGGCGCGAGGCTCGGTCTCCGTACGCAGTGGGCGAGGAGCCGCGACAGCTCGAGCAGGGACCGCTTGCGGAAGTGGCGGCGCGATCGCGGCCACCGAAGGGCCTGAGGCACGAGGCTTCGACTCCAGACGCGATTTCTCGCTCTGCTTATCGTTGAAAACTTCCGGCATCATCGACGTTAAAAAGCGTGCCGCGACTTCTTCAGGCGTCATTTTTGCGAGAGCTTCTTTCCACTGGTCATCCATCACTTCAAGGGCTCGCTCGAAGTAAGGCTGATCGTTGAAAGATTCGAACTTTCTTGAAACCTTGCGCGCCCCGATCTCGCGGCGTGTGGGAATCTTGCCCTCCACCATGCGCGTCTTCGTCATGTTTTCGATTTGGAAAACCAGTCGACGATGGCTCGCAGTGACGAGGTTCATCGCAATTCCCGTTTTACCGCTGCGAGCGGTACGACCGATGCGATGAACGTAGTTGTCGAGCTCTCTCGGAAGCGAATAGTTGATCACGTGAGTGATGTCTTTCACATCCAAGCCACGCGAGGCGACATCCGTGCAAACAAGAATCGTCACCTTGCGATCGCGGAACGACTGCATCGTGCGTTCGCGCGAACTCTGATCCTTATCGCCGTGGAGCGAGTCGACTTTATAGCCGCGCTCGTGCAGATACTGCGCGAGATCGACCACGAGGCTCTTCGTTTGACAGAACACGAGACCGTAGAAATCCTCGGCCGCTTCGATGAGCTTGCAGAGAATTTCGGGTTTATTCGACTCCGCCGTCGGATAGTAATACTGCTCGATGGTCGAGGGCAGCATCTCCGTGCGGTTGATTTGCACGAGCTTCGGTTCGCGAAGGTATTCATCGGCCACGCGACGCACTTCACGGCTCATCGTCGCCGAGAAAAGCCAAATGTTCGAGGACTCACGAGGTGCCGCGCTGAGGATCTTCTCTAGCTCCTCTTTAAAGCCCATCGAGATCATTTCATCGGCTTCATCGAGGATGAGCGTCTTTAAGTGATCGAGTTTCAGCGTTCCGCGCTCGAGATGATCCACGACGCGGCCCGGAGTTCCGACGACGACCGATGCTCCACCGGTGAGACCCTGAATCTGATCGACATAGCTAGATCCGCCGTAAACCGCCACGGGGCGCACGCCCTTATGACGCCCAAGAAGGCTCACCTGCTCGGCCACTTGAAGCGCGAGCTCGCGTGTCGGGCAAAGGATGAGGGCTTGAACACGGCGGAGTCCTGCCTCGATTCCTTCCAGCATCGGAATGGTAAACGCGGCCGTTTTGCCGGTTCCGGTCGCCGCAAGACCCAAGAAATCGGTACGATCTCCGAGGAGGATCGGGAGCGTTTCTGCCTGAATCGGGCTAGGTTTTTCGAATCCGAGGTCATGAATGGCGCGCGCGACCTCTGCGCTTAATGGCAATTCGCTAAAAGACTGCACTTAGTTCTCTATTCTCTTTGAGGTGTGGACCATGGGGTACCACGATTTCACCTCGCCGTGCGAACTAAATGCCTGAATCACCTGTCAGTAAGGAGAAATGCCATGCCGATTGTAGAAAGAGCAGGCTATTTTGTCTCGCTGATCTCGGGCGTTGCGACTGCCCGGGTATAAACCGTCACCCAAGCTGCCGTCGCAACCAGCAATATGACCACGGTGACGACCAGCATCCACGAACGGCCACGAGCCGCGCGGTTGGTACGTTGATGGGGACTTTTCGATTTTGAGGACATAAGAACCTCCCGTTCTGCCTGAGTGGTACCCGAGAAAACCCGGGTCGGCGATGGGAGAGGCAAAATGTCAAAACAAGCGCAAATCTGGCACGTCTGGCGCGCGCATTTATCGAGAAATCTCGACCAGACGATCCAATGCGGATGCACCGGCGGTCCCGGGATTGCGAGATTCTTGGTAACGGATGAGGTTTTGGACGGTCGAGAAGAAACCTCCAAGAGGTGCGAACCTGACCCGGCCCCGGCTCTCATCGACCTGAACGACTCCTGCATCAAGTGCGTACTGCGAATTAAAGACGCCCGTCCCACCGACGGATCGAAGCCCCGTGATGATGTACGTTTCCCAGCCGTCTTGAACGCCGGGGACGTGAACGTAGCTTCGAGTTTGGGGTTCCGTGCGAGAGCCGAGAACGCGCTCCGAATAAACAAGAGGCGAGAAGTCCGCATCGATCACTCGATTTTCTTCATTCCACTTGTCGTTCAATGTGACGGACGCGATTTCGCCCTGAAGTTCGCGCTGGAGTTCACTTCGCTCAAATCCGACCCACGGTCTGCGGCCGGTATTCTCGTACGCCTGAACCGATGCCGTCTGAATAATCAGCGGAGTGATGAACGACTCCCCCGAACCAGATTCCACCTCAAGAACGATGAGCGCTTGGTTATACTGATAGGAGTTGCGCCCAACGATGATGCCACTCGCGCAAACTTTTCTCGCGTTGGTCTTACGTAAGAAGCCTTGGAGTTCTGGAAAGTGCTCTAGACCCGCCAGCGCCGTCGACACACCTTCGGAGACCACGCTCTGATAATGGACGATGCTTTCTTCCAATTTTGCGAGATTTCCGCCGGACTTCAGCCCGCAAACCTTCTGCGAAGCCGAAGCCTCGCAGACCATCATGAGACCAGCTAACACAGCGACATACGAAAAGAGTGACCGGCGCATTCGAAAATCCTTCTGATAACAAGAGCGCGAACTCTACCTCCCCGCCCCTGATTCCGGCAAGTGATCACAGTGCGTTCGCTAAACTTTCCTCTTTTGATTTGAATCCCTTACACGCGCTGGTGATCATGATGGGAGATGGACTCACGGAGGGAAAGTCTATGAGAGTTGTTTGGGAAAGCTTCTTGAGCGCGTTTACTTTAGTCGCCAGCACAAGTGCCGCACTCGGGGCACCCATCCCGCGCGATTGCGCGGAAATGAAGACTCAACAAAAGACTCTCGCGGAAAGAGCGAAGGACGTGAGGGCCAGCCGCCAAAAGAGCGATTACGAATCATTGAATATCTCAGCCTTAAAGCTCCGGGTTCTAGCGAAGGCCGAGCGCTGCGGGATGAGCCTGAAAGATGAAGGACATCAGCTTCGCGTTCGCTACCGGAATCCTGATTCGACAGTTTCCGAGGATGTTTTCAGTCTAGGGAAAACTTACGAGGTTTTGTCATGGACCCGGATCGAGAAATCAGGCGTGAAAAAGGTCACGGACTTCTCAGGGCTCGCGGGCGAGAACCCTGAGAAGTCCGTTCAGTAATGCCGTTAAGGAATATCGACCAAGTTGTTGACCGCTTTCGCGTTCATCGAACGGATATGCAAGAGATACTCGCCCTTCGGAACGTTGAGACGCACAACTTTGCGGAAGGGATAGTGACCGAGGGCACAATCTTCACGCCGCTGAACGCGCATAATCGGTTGAGCGATGATCACGTTATTGACCGCCTCAATTTTGACGTCGGTAATCTGCATGCAGCTGCTCGGGAAATCTCCTTTGATCACGAGTTCGCTTATCGCACCATCATCGTCGATGTAAGCTTGGCGAACGGGAGCGTAGAGGAAGTCATCGGGACTCTCCGAACGTGATGCCTTGACGTTCAATTTTCCGAGAAGTTCGGACTGCCCTTCTTGATAAATCTCGTACTCGCCCGCAGGGACGACACCTACGTCGATGACCCGATCGAACTTCAGGATCATCTGCACGCAGAGTCCGTTGTACTTATAGGCGGCGGCCGTCAATGTAATTCGTTTACTTGCCTCATCGACTTTCGCCGTTGTTTCGGCGGGACGATAGCAACCGTTTTCAAATTGACCAACGCCCACGATCTGAATGTGGTCGTTGGAATCAAAACCCTTCGGCACAAAAACTTTCGTGTAAACAGCTGGTGTTTTCTCCGGCCCCGCGCCTTGGGCGGCGGTGACGACGGTGAGTGTGAAGGCGAGTGTGATGGCGAGAATGGACGCGATTTTCATGATCATGGGTGAGTTCCTCCTCATTGCACCCACGATATAGATGGAGTCCGGGTGACCCTAGTAGCGATTTTGCGACATTGTCGCGGTCACTACACAATTAGCGGAGTTGCACCGGTGCGGGCTCCGTTGATTCGTAGACTTGAACCCAGCTCATATAGGACTTCATGGCACGGACGTAGAGGTTGCGGTGAGGCTCCGCAACTCGCGTGACGAGAGTTCTGCCTGATCCGAAGTAGAGATAGGGAAGGTAGTCGACGTAATTCTGCGGCTGGATGTACGTGAGCTGTCCCGCCTCAATCCGGCGCTTCATCTCCTGAAGCGCTTCGATGAGATAACCCATCGTGGCAACGGCCGCGTTCTCCGGAATCCCGAGATCATCCGTCGTAATCGCGTAAGCCTGAATGATTTTATCGGGAATTCGCTTGATTTGAGTGGGTCCCCGGCTGTTCGAGCTCACCTTAAACGATTGTCCCCGCGCTGCCGCGACGTAGGCCTTCACGACCTTGAAGGCTTTAACGACTCCGGGAAACATCTCCTTCAGTTGGTAGCGGGTCGATTCAAAGAAGGCCGACTCACGACCGAGGATGCCGACGGCCATATGGGCGAGGAGATTATATTCCTGGCCGTGAATTCCGTAGAGCGAGAGGAGCTGCGGTTTTTGTGTTTCGAGGGCGCGCAGAAAGGCCTTCACTTCACTGCTCTCGAGTTCGCTTCGATTTTCGACGGGCTGAATAACGATCGAACAATTCGCGCAATCCGACCCGAGCCACGTCCACGGACGAAACTCTGCGGCCCGGCCCTCGAGCGAAGCGAAGAGCGAAATCGCGAACGTGAAGAAAATGAACGGGCGAAACAGAGAGAACATGACGTCACAGAAAAGCAAGGCCCGAGCCACGGCGGGCGGAGGTCGTGTTCGCGAAGGACGTCGCGGAGCCGAGAATGAGCGTGCAAAATCGCCACGGCGCTCAAGATGTAGACGCCCACGAGCGTGTCAGCAAAGGACCCGGGCTCTGGGGAATTCTGGGACTGAAACTTCGCGAAATGGCTTATAAATGATTTGAATGGTGGTCGCGAGGTTGCAATCACGCTCTTCTGAAAGGGAGGAATACCTCATGACAATTCTTGATGCCATTCGTGACGATCACGACGAAATCCGGAGCCTCTTGCGCGAACTTCTCGAAACCGCTGACGAGGACGGAGAAAAAAGAACGGATCTGATCCATCAGATCAAAGACGTGGTCATTCCTCACGCGCGGGCTGAAGAAGCCGTTCTGTACAACTCGATGCGGAAGGCGGATGCCCCAACTGATATGGTTTATCATGGTTTCGCGGAGCACGCGGAAACTGAAGTTCTCCTCCATACGTTGGTCACAACCAACGCCGTTGACGTCGGCTGGAAAGCGGTCGCGCAGAAGCTTCACGAT
>SXSP01000402.1 GCA_005792225.1 Bdellovibrionales bacterium
GAGTGGACGATCTTGTCGGCCGCGGGGTAAACGAACTCACTCACTTGCTTGAAGCGCATCCCGACGTAGTATTGGGCGAAACTGCTTTTGACGACGTCGTCGGACGCCGTCAGCGCCAAAAAGACCTTCGGTGATTCGTGACGGCCGCCGAGGGCAGAGTTCGTAAACAGATCTTGAAGATCGAGAACTTCTTGAGTCGCCTTGAGAGGTAAGAACGGTTCGATTTCTCCGGGGAGAGCACGATCAAAGCCGAAGTACGCGTAGGGATCGACGGGCATGAGATCCTCGGCATCATCCATCGTGAGCGTGTCGGTGAAAGGACCCGCGAGATCGATCACCGATTGAAGGTAATGATTTGCGATCCTGAAGTACGGAGCTAAGAGAACGAGCTTGGAAACTCCCGTCATCCCCTGATTGGCGATAAGATCCGTGACGAGTCCCGCACCCAAACTGTGAGCAACAACACTCACTTCGTGATGGCAGCGCCGCGCGAGATCCATTGCATCGCGGATCGATTGGCGCCAAACGAGGGAGTTGGAACGATTCGCGGCTTTAGGTCCGGCGCCGAAGCCCATCATCAATGGCGAAATCACGGTGTAACCTTTGGATCCGAGCACTTCCCCGAGATCTCTCATGGAGGCCGGAGAGGAGAGAAAGCCGTGAATCAAGACAACGACTTTTCCGTTCGTTCCCTGTTTAAAAGTCGGCTTGTTGATCTCCGTCGGTGCGAGACCGCCGTTGACTTGATACCAAACGACTTGCGCCTGGCGGTCCTGTTCGAATTTATCGCTACTTGCCTGTAAACACTGCGCGAGCTCCGCCGAAGTCAGCGGCGTGGGCGCGGGAGTCGGTGTCGGCGTTGGAATGAGTATCGGGCCGGGAGTTGGTGTCGGAGACGGAAGCGGTGTTCCCGTGGGCGTGGCAGTTGGATAAGGCGTCGGAGTCGGCTGGGTACCCGATCCTCCGACCGAAGCCGGCGCGATCTGGGATTTCGCCGAGAAGCCATTCGTACATCCGGTCGTTAGCGCGAGAAGGCCCGCCAAAACCCATACGCGGGCACCTGCGAGGCGCGGCAGCCATGTGGCCAAAGTTTGTACACCTTGATTTCGTTTCCCGAGCTTTGGAGTTTCCATGCTCCTAAGCATTTCAGAAATCGTTCCAACGGCTCTTCGGGAGGGTTGCTTTAGTCGAGTTTTGTTTTTCGTAGTGGGCAGTTTATGGCGACTCACTATACTGGGAATATGAACAGACGGATACGCTCCTCTAAGCCCATCTGCCACGCTTGCAATCGCCCGTTTGATCCCTCAAGCCCAGGAGCCACCCTCACGATGGGCCCCACCTGCGCCAAGCGCGCAACCCTCGGAGCAGAGAACTTCACCGAGTTGCAACTCAACTTTATCGACGACCCGGCGAACTCAGTTCGCCCCAAAAAACTCACGCTCGACAGGCCTGCAAAACTTCCGAAGAGCTTAAGTGAGCTCCACGTACTGGCGAAAATCGCATTCGACGAGCTCATGCGAGAATTCCGCGGCAACGATGCGATCAAATACGGCGAACCGGCGCTCCATCACTACCAGTCACTGATGGCCCGAAATGTCGATTGTTACTCATTCGGCGACCCCACGCTCCATTGGCTTGAGCCCGAACACAACATCCACTTACTCGTGGATCACGACGAGAGGCTCGCCTACTACTGGCGAATCTTCAATGGAACCTACACGCTGCTATCGATTGATCCTTCGCGAACTGCGGAAGCTAGAAAGAATATTTCAATCATCCGCGCTTACAGTGAAGCCATGGCTGCGCTCAGAGAGAATGAAGCCGAGCACCAGCTCTCGCTCCTCGATCTCACTTGAGAGCCGCTTCGAGTCGCTCCACAAGCTGACGCGGCTCAAGTGACGATGCGTTTTCGAGGGCTGATCGCGTGCGCGACGCTTTCTTATTTAAACTGCTCAGCCACGACTTTGCCGCGGCTTCTGCATCGCCCACCTTCGCGAAGCGCCGTCGATCTTTGGCAATCGCCGCGAGATCGATTTTGACCTTCCCGTTATCGAGGTATGTGACAGTCTGATTTGCGTCTTTTGACTTTTGACCAATCGACTTCAATTTGGCTTTCGAAAGGTCAGCGCTCACTTTTTCGAGCGTTTTCACGACGTCAAGCATGATAAGCGCCTTATCCTCAAATGCCGTCACGCCGGTTGCCGGGTTCATCTCTGACGTATTCGTGGGATCTTTCAGCATGAACTTCAGTTCTTCCGTGTACGCGGAGAGCTCATCGGCAGAAATAAATCTTGAATACGACATCGCATCCTGACGGAGATCCTTTCCGTCAATGGATTGAAAGGTCAGCTTTAGATCGTCAGTCGTCCGGGACTTATCGTACCAATTCCGAGCATGCACGGCTTCGTGGTGAGTCGTACTATCGACTTTTCCGCTGGCAACTGAATTCAGGGTTGTATGCATCGTATTCGACTTGCTATCGAAAGCACCGATAATTTCGTGTTGAATCAGAAAGAGCGGCTCGTAGACGACCTTCTTTAAACCGGTTTGGTTGAGCTTCATGGTTTCGCAATTGAGTTCCGAAGTTTGGTTGGGCAGAATCTCAATCTGACTCTTCTCTCTCTTATAGGTCACATTGGATTTCTTCGCCGCGCGCTCCACCGCGCTCAGGTGGGAATTGAGGACTTGCTGAACTTGCGCATCCAACTCACGATCACCCCTCGGAAATTTGGAATCATACGTCGAACGGGCCACGGAACTTAAAAGAGAGAAGCTCGACTGGGCTTCTTCCAAAGCCCCGGATAACGCCTCTGAAGCCGCCGTCGGTTGGGCGAGAATGACGCTGATCCCAAGGGCTAAAATTCGTCGCACGGGTGTCTCCTCTTTTGACAGTTCGAAGCCACAACCTTCAATATCTGATCTCAAGGGAAAGAAGTTGCAGGGTCCATGCCGCACGTGATTTTAATGAAGGAGCCCGGAGGCTCTCATGAACTTCATCTCGCTCAGTGCCCTCATCTTCTTCGGCCTGAAGGCTCAGGCCGCCTTTGACTTTAAAGTCGGCGGCAAGGCCATCGAGAAGGCGGAATACCTTAAACTCATGCGTGAGCAATACATCAAAGACTGGTGCGCTAACCCTAAGATGCCGCATCGCCTGTGCTTCGAGTTCACCGAAGCCGAATGCACGAAAACTTACGGTGAAGCTTTCGACGTCTGCGGAAAGTCAAAGACCGAGAAATATCCAGCCCTCATGCGCTTCAACACGATGAATGAATTAGCGCCAGTTTCAAAGTCCATCAGCGGCTGCATGCATGAAAAAGTGCAGAAAGAAAACGCAGGCCGCATCTCGAAGGTGAAGTGCCCTGATTTTCCGGCTTATAAGGTGAACTAACGACCCATCAATGGGAGAGAGGCGTTCGGCGGGCTGCCTCATCCAACTTCGCTATTGCGTGACCCTTTTGAAAATCGGGCTTGAACTCAAGCCCGGCTTCTTTGAGGTCCAAGAGTTGAGTGACAAGCGTGTTGACTTGCAAAAGAATTTTATCAGTCTTCTCCAGATCATTGATACCGCGGTTTTGATCACAAGTATTTTCAATCCAGTTCCAGAGGGCCCAAAGACGCTGACTCAACTCTGGATAAAGCGCTCGCGGAAAAACCACGCGCGACACCTGCCATTGAATTCCCGGAGTCGAACTCTCCGCCGTCGGCCTGAGCGCCAAAAGGGAACGGAAAACTTGCGCCCGGGTCATGCCCTTCGCCGCGAGATCCTCCTTGAGAATCTTGATGTTCGGAAGTTCACCCTCAATCACACCTAAATTTCGCAGCGTTTGTAGGTGTTCATTGAGCACGACGGGATCTCTCAGTCCCGGCGCTGTCTTCAGAAGGCGACCGATTTCCTCAGCCGTGGTCTGACCCTGACACCAAACCAAGAAAAGGTGCAAAGACGCCAATACCTGATCCGTCATCATCTCGGAGACGAACTCTTCCTCTCGCTCAGCCCGAGGCCAAGGCGTCGCTTCTTTCTCCAAGTAATCAGTGACATGCTTCTGAACAGCCGCACTATCGATATCCCGGATCGCGAGCATGACCAAACGCTCAGTCTCGACTCCCGTCATGGCGTGAAATCTTGCAAACTCAATCGCCCGTGCCACCGCGAGCCCGCGTCTTCCGGCCGCAATATCACCTAAGAGCGACGCGGGCCAACCAATCTGTGCCGCAAACTTTCGATGCGAGAACGAACTCAAATTGAGGTCAATGAAACTCGAGAAATACGTTCGCACATTCTGATGATCTTCAATCTGCGGAAGTTGATTCATGAACCTACGTTCTTCCGATACCGACCCGGCGGTCAAGTCTAATGGAACGCCGCCCTCAGCGGCACACTGGCCAGATTCCTGACCAATCCACGTAAGTCACACGAATACCTCGTGAAGTTTCACGACATCGCAAATTTCTGTCGAGAAGTTAGGCGATTCAAC
>SXSP01000403.1 GCA_005792225.1 Bdellovibrionales bacterium
ATGCCATCAGTTCCCTGACGCAAGCTCGCCGAAACGTATAGGAGCAGGAAGATGATGGAAAGCCCGATGAACAGATCGTAATACGATGTCCACATCGAATCCTCACCGCCGCCGTGGCCTTTGCCTTGATTGTATTTGAAACCCATAAGTTTCCTTCCCTCTGCCCCTCCTTTTCGGAAAGGCGAGAGAATTTGAGAGTCTAGTTGTCGACTGGAGTTGTTGAGCGAAGATTAATCAGCGCTGGAATCAGGACGCGCGCGGGTCTGGGTCCGGGTGAAGAGCTCATCGAACTGAGACAAAACACTCAATGCCGGAATCGCCGCCTGGGAGCTCCCCAGGGCAGGTGCTGCCTGCGGAGGTGGTGCGGGTGGCGATGCGGTGACCGGAGCTGCCGGAATGTCCTTCTGAATTTCTTTCGGTGGAGCCGTTTCGCTCGCCATCTGCGTTTGTTCCGCGACTTCAGTCGTGGTTTCGCTCGATGTTCCGAAGACCAAATACAGGACGACGAGGAGAGCGCCGACCGCGACCGCGATCATTTTCGGTGGAATACGCTTCTTCTCGACCTCGTACATGATGGCAGCGTCACTCTCGCTCGTCTCGAGCTCAAGCGTGCGCGACTCGGCCGGCATCGCCTGAACCGGTGGCGGCTCCGGCGGAGGCGGAGGTGTTGCTGGCTGAGTCGCCGGCTTCACCCGTGGCTGAACCTTCGTGGGCTCAGGCGCCCTCGCCTCTTTGACGGTCGACTTCGCGATGGGTGCGATCTTCGGCTGTTCGCTCGAAGTGTTCACGTTGTAATTCACGCGGGTCGGCTCGTCTTTAAAATCCGTCTTTTCTTCTTCTTTCGCTTTCGCGCGCGGAATCGGCGGCGGAGGCGGTGTTGCGGGTACCGGCGGCTCGACCTCGATCTTCGCCGGCGAATCCGTGCGCTTCAGTTGCGGCTCGACGCGAACGACGGTGTGAGCATCAAACGCATCATCGAAAACCGAACGAGGGCGCACGATGGTCGCCTCGAAATTCAGGTTCGTGACTTCGTCATCCTCTTCACGTTTTTTAGAGTCGCTCATCTCGCCTCCTGCGGCTTCTCGATCATCGCTTCGAGAATGCGTCGAGTTTGCGTTTGGCCGAAGCCCTTTAGGCGAACCGCCGCGATGTAGGCGTGGGAGCCTGAGCCCCTCCAACCCGGATCGAGAGTGGCGACGGAAATCGAAGTATCATTCAGCCCCGCCTCGCCCTTGAGCGCCGAGGTACAGAATCGGACGTTCACCTTTTGGCCAGAGCTGTTCATGGCTTGGGTTTCCTTGCACTCGGCGGCCGTCAACAAATTCACCGAAGCCGTGCTGCGCGAGAAATCGTTGAAAACATCCATCGAGAACGCCTGAGCCAATTGGTTCAAGGCTTCATCCCGGTTCTGGCTGAATTGGAAAGACGGCTTGATGAAGGCTTCACCCATGTGAATTCGTACGCCGGCCTCGTATCCCCCGCCGAGCGGCATGGAGAAGCGCGACTCGCACGCCTTAGCCTCGAGACGCTGCAGCTGTCTCGCAACGCCCGCCTCACTGATCATCGCGTGATGCGGACGACAGTCGAGGAAACGGAGCGAGAGTCCTTTTTTGGACGGATTCATGACCTGGGTCCAACGATCCTGCCACGTGAAGAGTTGATGCCTGCGCGGCTCCATCCCCTGAAAAGTGGAAGCGGGTCCTGGTGAGGAACGTTTGCGAATCAATGTTGCGAGTGATCGCGCGGAGCCGGCCCAAACACCGCCATCTCTCTCGTTTCCAGCCGCGATGGCGACGAGGCTTCCCGTTTTATCAAAAACGTAGCTCGCGGGTGAATGATCGACGCCGCCGAGAGCGATTTGATATCGAATGGTCGAGACATCTTGTTTTGCGCGCAAAAATTTCGCTCCTCCGCGCGTGATATCCACCGCCGAAACTGATACGAGCGGCTCTTGCGGCGAAGGAACGTTTTCCCGAAGGCGACTTGCGGGCAAGGTCGGTGCGATTTTATTATTCGCTTTAAAGACCGCGATACCTGCGAAGAGATCAAGATCGATCAACGAAAGCTCTTGAGACACTTTGCCGGTTAAATCGTCGACGTAGAATTTCGCGTTGGTTTTCGCGAGTGTGACATCCGAGACGAAATCAAGTGGGAGAACAAGGTAATTGTCGGCGACCGCGAGAGAAGTCACGTTGCCGAGAACGACTCCCGAGGCGGGATCCGAAGCGCGTACGTTTCTGACGAGTCGACTCACGCCGGATGCATCACCCGTGGGTGCCGATGCGACTCCCCGCGCAGGTTTTTCCGGCGTCTTCTCGGGCGAGTTCGCTGTTTTTGATTTTTTCGGAGCGCTCGGTGCTTTGGCGCGGGCAGCCGGTTTGCGAGCGGAAGATTGTGCCGCCGCCAGCGACGATGTTGCCATCGTTCCCAGCAAAACAGTGACGATCGTGATGTGAAGCACTTGAATGCGACCCAACGGTTCCCCCGATTTCTCAGGGACTCATCGGAACAAACCCGTCCGCACGTAAACAGTTCTTATATCTTTTTGAGACGAACGGGCAAAACTTAGACCTTGGTCTTACTGAAGAACGACCCTTTCCAGCAGTCGCGGGTCCCCGATGATTTTGCCACCACCCTGCGCGATTGTCTGGAGCGGTTCGCTCGCGATGCGAACGGGAATCCCCAGCTCTTGCTCAAGACGTTTGTCGAGGTTCATAATGAGCGCTCCGCCACCCGCGACGACGACTCCGTCTTTTGCGATGTCTTCAATGAGCTCCGGGGGTGTTTTTTCGATCGTGCGACGACCCGCTTCGAAGATGACCTTCAAAATGTCTTCGATGGCTTCGTGGACTTCGGCGCTCGTGATCTCGATGGCTCGCGGCAGGTGCGAGACGTAGTCGACACCCCGTACTTTTGACCGCGTCGAATGATCACCGGGAAGCGCGTTTCCGAGTTCGATTTTCAACTTCTCCGCCGAGGGAATTCCGATGATCAGGTTATGTTGGCGACGGATGTAGTTAACGATCGCTTGATCAAACGCGTGTCCACCCGCGCGCACGGTCTCGCACGTCACGACCCCACAGAGCGAGATGACGGCGATTTCCGTCGTACCACCACCGAGATCGATAACCATGTTTCCCTTGGGTTCCTCAACCGGGAGACCGGCACCGACCGCCGCCGCCATCGGCTCATCGACGAGGAGAACTTCGCGAGCGCCGGCGGAGAGTCCCGCCATGACGATGGCTTTTTTCTCAACGTCCGTTACTCCGTGAGGAAGAGAAATCACCACGCGAGGTTTCGTGAGCGCGAACCGCCCTCTGGCGCGCTCCATGAAATGTCGGAGCATTGTCTCTGTAATATCGAGATCCGCGATGACTCCATCCTTAAGAGGATGGCACGCGACGAGGCTCTCGGGCGTGCGGCCGATTTTTTCCTTCGCCTCGGCTCCGACGGCGATGACGACCTTGCGATTTTCCGGACCCATCTCGCGGTACGCGACGACCGAAGGTTCGTTCGCGATTAAACCCCGCTTCCGTGTCACGACCAACGTGTTGGCCGTGCCAAGGTCGATGTAAATGTCTGCCGTTCTACCGTTGTTCTCTGCAAACCACATCAGCGCCCTTCCTTTTCTTTGGGAGCATAGTATCCTTCACGCTTGCTCCAACGCTCACCGGTGCGCGTCTTCGTTAGGATCAATCTAATCGCTAGAGATTAGTGCATAGGATATGTGTCGAGGCAAGACTTTGTGGCGTCTCAAAAAGATCCATTAAAGTGATTTGTCTCCGATCCCGATCAGTTAGCATGCAAAACGCCCCGAAAAAACATGATGAAAGCATCGAGTTCCAGCCTCGTCAGTTTTTGAAGCGAGATTTGACTCCGCCGTTTTGGGCGAAAGTCATCTACGCGCTCGGGCTTCTTTACGTCCCCTTGCAATGTTACCTGACCTACCAACTCGGATTTTCCGCGCTCAATATGTTGATGATGCTCGCGATGCTTGCGGTGACGCAGTTCGTGTTCTTCCCGATCGCGTTTTCCTCGTATTCCGTCACTCCCGAAAGCATCAAGGTGACCTTACGCGGAAAAACAAAAGAGATCGCGTTCACCGACGTCGCTTCCGTGAATTACGGTTATCTCCCCTATTGCGGGGGCTTCATTTCCATCGTCTCGCTCGACAAGCGGATGATCTGGTTCACGGGTTTTTTGAGCCGAGCGGATTATATTTTGGAAGGTATCGCGGCAAAGCGCCCTGACCTCGATACGCCGAGCCTCCGTCAATGCCGCAAACACCTGATCAAGGCCGAGCATGATCAGTCGCGCATCAAGCGCGGGCTCAAATCTCCGAAATTCTGGATTGGAGCCGTTCTGGCTTCGGCAACAGCCTGGTTCGTTCAGGCACCTATCGACTTTGTTTGTGTCGTGTTCCTCTCGAGCACACTCGCCTGCGAAACGGCACTCGCCATCGCTCACGAACGCGCTTTGCGCAAAGACCCAAACAACGTCAAGGCCGACATGATTCGTGAGAAGAAGTTCGGAACTTTCGCGTGGGTCATGATCATCGCGGCGATCTTGAGCTATTCGTTCATTATGCCGTGAACGAATGCCGTGAAAAACATCTCAGCCGGTCGTCATCATTCCTGAAGAAACTCCGGTGACCGACACCCGTAAAAGATGAACGTCATTGTCCCGTTCAGACAAAATCTGCAAGAGGTTCAGCGGATGAATCATCGGCGAACGCAGTCGTATGCTTTCACCGAGCCAAGGTCGGAACCAAAGTAAGTCCTCATGACCCGTGACATATTTGAAGAACGCAAGAGCGCGGTCATATTCACTCGCGAACTCGACGTAGGCTTCCTTTTTCCGCTCCGGCTTTAATCCGGGGGCGGTTTCCAGGTACAGGCGCCAAATCGGGAGCTCACCCTTGGCGAGAGTAAAGCCCAATGCCTTCACGTAGGAGGCAAAAACAGGTTCATCGAGGAGCGCTTGACGAATTTCCTTCTTTTCATCAAGAGACATCTCCGTCCACGCTTGACCGACACCCCACCACGTGGGGAACAAAACGCGCGTTTGCGTCCAGCAAAGAATCCACGGGATCGCGCGGAGACCACTGACCCCGAGCTGGGCTGCAAGTTGAGCCGCCCGCTTCACCGGGCGTGAGCCTATTTTCAGATGGCTCAGATAGGTATACGGTGTCGCCTTCTCGACGAGCTCCAGAAAAGCGACGCTTCCCACTTGAGTGCGGTACGCTTTCGAGATCTTTGCGGCGAAGCTCTCGAGCGCAGGACTTTCGGAGAATGCCACCGGCTTGGTGAGCCCCTTCACCGCGCTTCCCACGATATTCTCGATTTGCCGACGCGCGATCTCGGGACTCGCGAGAGATCTTTCAACCATCTCGCCTTGCACCGTCACTTTGTAGCGGCGAAGCGCCGAGCGCGGCCACCAGGCCGTTTGATCTTCGATCGACCCACCTCCACGATCGACGCTGCCGCCAGAGCCGTGAAAGAAAATGGGAGTCAACATCGCTCGTTTACAAGTTTTCTCGAGCTTCGGGAGTGTTTTCGCGATGGCCAACCGGCTCGCCAAAACTCCCGCTTCTTTGGAGGAATCCGAGTAACCCACCATGAGTTCAACGAGCCCACCCCAACGCTCGCTCGCGGCTTTTCGAATTTCAGGAACTTGAAGCATCTCATCGACAATCGTTTCCGAGCGCGCGAGAGAACCGGCTTCTTCGAAGAGCGGGACGATCGGGAGCTTCAATTCACCGAAAGCGCGCTTCTGTTTCGAGGCCGCGGCTTGGATGTCCTCGATCGCTCGGGTCATGCTGATGATGAATCCGCGCGCATACCACCGTGGATCGCTGCCCTTCGCGAGCTTCGCGATCGCCGCCAGCATTCGGTCGATGGCGAGTTTTCCCTTATCGTCAGAATGAAGCACGTCGGAAGATTCACGGAGCTCCAGCGGCACGACAAGGCCCGGAAA
>SXSP01000404.1 GCA_005792225.1 Bdellovibrionales bacterium
AAAGTCTTTAGACTGACGACGATCCCTGACGACTATCTTACTTGCTACCGCGCTTCCGGAACTTGACGACATCGTCAACAATTCCAAAATCTTTTGCTTCCTCGGAGCTCATGAAGAAATCGCGGTCCATGGCGTTGTTGAGGAAGTCAAAATCTCTGCCCGTGTGATTGACGTAAATCTCAGTCAGGCGTCTTTTCGTATTGATCATCTCACGAGCGTGGATTTCGATATCGCTCGCCTGGCCCGAGAGTCCGCCCATGATGTGCGGTTGATGGATCATAACACGGGCGTGAGGAAGTGCGTACCTCTTGCCCTTCGCACCAGCCGCGAGAAGCAACGATCCCATACTGGCCGCGAGGCCGATGCAGATTGTTGAGACGTCGCACTTGACGAGCTGCATAATGTCGTAGATTCCGAGGCCCGCTGTCACGCTTCCGCCCGGAGAGTTGATGTAGAGCTGAATGTCTTTATCCGGGTTGTCCGCTTCAAGGAACAACATCTGCGCGATGACGATGTTCGCGACATCATCGTTGATCGGCGAACCGATGATGATGATCCGGTCTTTGAGAAGACGGGAGTAGATATCGTAGCTTCTTTCACCACGCGAAGTTTGTTCGACGACTATCGGAATCAACGGCACAGGTGCGTCCTCTCTAGATGGTTTCACTCGTCAATACTGTTTGCGCGAGCGCCACTGATAATGTGCCAACTCTTTTCGAGTTGACAAGATCTTGTCGGCTTTTCGAGAGCAGACTTGAAGGCGGGAAATTCCCTTCCCCGACTTCAGATCGATGTGATACGTCACAATCATCCCGGCAGCGTTCTCGAGAGCACTTAATGCCTCGCACAACCATGACCGACAACCGCGACTAAGATCCGGGTCGAGACGTTCGGACTAATCCTCCCCGCTCGAATCCAGATCCTTGGTCATCCGAAAAGGTAAGTTTATGAAGATCGATACCAAGAAATCTCCTCTCGAGAACCTCGGCACCGACGCGCTCGTCGTCTTCGTCGCCCAAAAATCTGGCCGCAATTCAGATCGTAACCCGGAGGCGAAGAATAACCCAAAAGCCAAGGAAGAGAAAAAGGACGCTAAGAATGGTTCGTCCAAGGCTTACGTCGAGGGCGTCTCCAAAGCGCTTCAAGCGAAAATTCAGTCGGCGATCGACGACGGAAGCCTCTCGGGAGCGGCCAACGAAACCGTCTTGTTCCGAGACGCGGGCCTCGCAGGCGCGCGCCACCTCTTGACCGTCGGCCTCGGCGATCAAAAAGCGTTCGGACACGAAAAGCTTCGCCAAGCGGCGGCTTCGGCGGTTACGGCCTTGAAGGGAACGAAGGCCAAGACCGTCGCTCTCGCGCTTGATTCTCTTCCCCACAACTCGATTGGCGCGGACCTCACCGTTCAAGCGCTGACCGAGGGTGCGCTCCTCGCCGACTATACCTTCAACGAGTTCAAGGAGGGCCGCGAGGCCGCCAAAGGCATCGAGACTTTCTCGATCGTGAGTTCACAGAAAACAAAAGCATTCGACTCCGGAGTCGAAGCCGGAACGATTCTCGCCGAGTGCGTGAACTTCGCCCGCTGGCTCGGCGACCGCCCCGGAAACCGCATGACACCCACGATCCTCGCGGAAGAAACCATCAAGGCCGCGAAGAACACGAAACTCAAGGTCAACGTTTGGGATCGTTCGCGCATTAAACAAGAAAAGATGGGTTCGTTCTTGAGCGTCTCTCTTGGAAGCTCACAAGAACCGAAGTTCATCATCATGGAATACAATGGAACGAGCTCTTCCAAACGCCCGTTGTGTCTCGTCGGCAAGGGTCTCACTTTCGACTGCGGCGGAATCAGCATCAAGCCGTCAGCGGGAATGGAAGAAATGAAGTACGATATGTGCGGCGGCTCCGCCGTCATCGCGGCAATGCTCGCGATCGCACGCCTGAAATTAAAGGTTAACGTTATCGCGTACGTTCCCGCGACCGAAAACCTCGCGGGCCCCGCAGCCAACAAGCCGGGCGATATCGTCATCGCCCGCAACGGAAAATCAATCGAAGTGAACAACACCGACGCCGAAGGCCGCCTCATCCTCGCGGATGCATTGGTCTACGCGTGCGAGCAAGAGCCCGCGATGATCCTCGATGCCGCGACCTTGACGGGCGCGATGGTCGTCGCCCTCGGAAACACGCACACCGGCTTCTTCACCCGTAACGACAAGCTCGCGGCGAAGATCGAAGAAGTCGCCGAAGCGTCGGGCGAGTGGGTCTGGCGCATGCCTTTAACCGACTACCACGTCAAAGACATGAAGGGCACTTACGCCGATCTCTCAAACATCAGCGCGAGCAAGGGCGCGGGCTCCGCAACCGCCGCCGGATTTCTCGAGCAGTTCGTCGACAAAGAAATTCCGTGGGCTCACTTCGACGTCGCCGGCACCGCTTGGCACGTGGGCGATCGTCTCCCCTACTGCCCCCGGAAAGGCGCAAGCGGCGTGATGGTTCGCACATTCGTTGAAATGGCGAAGACCTTCGAGTGAGTCATCTAGGAGGCGGCTCTCGGGCCGCCGACTTCTTTCGTTGAAAACGAAAGTTTCTGTGCGCACGGAAGTGCGAAGTTTCCTACAAACACGTCGAGCCTCCTTTCGCGTCACGCACGTCCAGTTTACAAAGCACGCGTGGAGGTTTCGATGATCGTACGAGTTTTGTTAGCTCTCTTGTTTGTGCCGATGGTTTCTCACGCATCCGCAGTGAGGTGCGTGGACGGAACGCTTCGCGAAGCGATCCTCCGAAACTCCGAAATGCTCCACATGACCGGCTTCGATCTAGCGGGCATCCTCACTGGCTCAAACTTCCATTGCCCAACTCTCAAGACAGCAGCGTATTCCAGTTGCTGGAACTTCACGGGCGCGATTCAAGTCGTTTACTCGAACTCTACCTTACAGGTTTACAACGCGTTCGGCGTGCCGCTGTTCATTGGGACGTGCGCGGAAGCTGAGTAGTCCGAACCGGTCGGAAGACCGGTCGCTCACGCGGGATCACTGCTGATCGAAGCGGTATTCGGCGGGAATGCGGTCTGTGTCTTGCCAGTGGATCATGATGGGGGTCTTGCGGATCTCGCGGAGTTCGCGGCTCGAGATGCTGACGTCATGACCCGTTTCTTCGGTGTTATACAGGCGAACGGACTGGAGACTCCAATGGAGCGGCCATTGGGTGCCCATGCTTTCGAACTTGAAGTTCACGCCTTCTTCGTACGTGAGATCCATGTTTGCGGGTTTTTCTTGGAGGATCTTTTCGTACGGAACGAGAACGGCGTCGATGCTGCCGACGTCCTGGACTGAGGTGCGGCAGGGAGCATCGATCGTCATCGTGGGTTTTTCGCCGGCGTCGGCGATGCCGTCCGCTTCGAACATTAAGGTGAGGCGGTTGTAGAATGAGTCGCAGGCGAGACGGCGTTGACCATCTTCACCGCGTGTTGCGAAATGACCGAGCACGACGCCGACTCCGTCTTCGTGAATTTCAACGCGAGCGGCGGTGACGAGACGTTTTTGGGTGGCGGTGATCAGTTCGGCTCCGTCGAGGCGCGAGAAGTCGATTTCTTTTTTGATGGCGGCGGGGTTTCGGTTGTTGTTGCTGTAGTCAGCAAACCAGACGTAACCGTTGAGCGATTTGCCGCCGACGAAGAGCCCCAGGCCGACGGTGCACGCGAAAAACAAAATGCCGCTGTAAAACTCGGTTCTCATTGTTTCTAC
>SXSP01000405.1 GCA_005792225.1 Bdellovibrionales bacterium
AACATCGACTTCCCCTCATACATGATCAGCGACCGTGTGGCCCCGGCCCAAGCGAAGGGGACCGACCGTTTGCGTGAAGACGAAGGCGCGATCGTTCGAATGGGCGGGAAAAAAGTCGCCGCCTACCGCGATCCTCAAGGAGAGCTCCACGTTCTCTCGCCGGTTTGCCCTCACCTCGGCTGCTACGTTCACTGGAACGAGGCCGAGAAGAGCTGGGATTGCCCCTGCCACGGCTCGAGGTTCGCGCCCACGGGTAAACTTCTCAACGGACCGGCTGTCTCGGATCTCGCGAGCGAATCCGTCGACATCGAAGCCCCGATGATCCCGGAACGCTACGATCAAGCGGTCCGCGGCCCGGAGCCCTTCGGCGCGCCGATTCTTTCGATGTTTACTTGCCCTCTCAAACCGAAACTTCAGTAACTGGTCCCTTTAAATGTTGTTGGCGGGGGCAGGCGGCTTTCGTTTTAAACGAAGGCTCAGTCGTCGCTTTAGTCCGGCTGCCGGCCGAAGTCGCGGGCCCTTTCAACAACACTCAAGTGGACCAGTTGCAGGTTACTCCGTGGGGAAGCGAATCTGCGCCACCGTTCTCCCATCCACCCGTTCAAATGTGAGTTGCCAATCGTACTTCCGGCAGATGGTCCGGACCCACGCGAGTCCCAAACCGTACCCGCGGAAATCCGCGCGTCCGTAGTTGAACGGCTCACCCAGGTGCTTGATCACGGTCTCGGGAATTCCGGGGCCCTCGTCGATGATTAGCACGCGGTCCTCCATCAATTTCACTGTCACCACGGATGCGGACGGCGAATATTTGAGAGCGTTGGTGATGAGATTCGTGACGGCCTGCTGAACGAAACCGCGCTTGGCGAACACGGTGAGTTTGGAGTCCCCCTCGATCTTGAGGCGCCCGGGGTATTGATTTTCGAACCGCTCGGCGAGTTGGCGAGTAACCTGACCTAAACGAATGGCGTGAAGCTCCTCTTCGATGTTGGCGAAGTTTTCGGCCGCCGACCATTCAAGAAAAGAACTGATGAGGCCATTGAGGTGCCCCACTTCTTGCGAGGCTTCGTTCATCCACCTCTCGCGCTTCTCGGAGTCGACTTCGGTCCGCGCGCGCTCAAGGCTATTTTGCAGGATCGTCAACGGCGTCTTCATTTCGTGCGCCATCTGGGCCGTCCAAGCTTGCGTGTTGCGGAAGCTCTTCGTGATCAAATCGCGCAGATGGTAAGTCTCCTTCACGAGTTGGCCAAACTCGTCGGTTCCCACCTTGAGGAGACGCGCCGGAGGGGTTACCTCGGGCTGAAGTGGATTGACCTGACCGCTGACGTAACGCAGATACTGCGCGAGTTCCTTCAATGGCCGAAGCAACGCTTCTGAAAGCCAAACGGTGGTGAGCAGAATCAGGCCGAGAATCAGAACACCGTACAGAATCACGTGTCGATTGGCCGTTCTTAATCTCAACACGTCATCGTCAAGGATCAAGCCCGTTTGCAGGGTTCGCGTGGGTCCTTTTGCGTTGAGTGTTCGCTTGAGGGGAACGGTGAGAATGCGAATGAAGTGCCCATCGGCTTCGATCGTCTGCCACTTCGGCTCCAAAGGAACTTTCTCGGGAAGTGCCACGGCCACCGGCGATCGATACAGCTCCTGACCCGTTCTGCCATAAACAATTATGAATTGGTTGAACTTTTCTCCCCCAACGACTTCCGAGATGATGTCTTCGGCTTCCTCGAACTCCTTGAGTTCGGCAGTCGAGAGATCCGAGGTGATGAGAAGGGTTGCCGTTGATTCAATTCGGCTGTCGATCAGCCGGAACTGCTCGCCCCTTAAGAGCGCGTACTGCAGAACGCCGACGGCGATGAGGGCCACCGCCATGACCGAGCCGATCGTGATGACGAACCTACGCTTCAATCCAATATCCGATGTTGCGACGGCTCATGATCTCGGCACCGCTTGATGCGGCCTCCAGTTTACGTCGAAGATTCTTGATCGTGACTTCGACTACGTTGCTCTCGACGTCGAATTGCGTATCCCAAACGCGATCGAGAAGCTGGAACTTGTTGAAGACGCGACCCGGGTGCTGAATTAGGGCGAGGAGCACCAAATATTCTTTGTTGGAGAGATCCAGAGGCTTTCCGCCGACCGTGACCTTGTGTTCGATCGCGCTCAGTTGCAGATCACCGACCGTGAAGAGAACTTGCGAGGGAGTCGCGCCATTTTCGCTCGCGCGCCGGGTGAGGGATCGGATGCGCGCGGAGAGTTCGACGAGTTGAAAAGGTTTCCCCAGATCATCGTCGGCGCCGAGATCGAGGGCCGCGGCTTTTTGCGAAGGTTCATTGATCGTCGAGAGCACGAGGATTTTTGAATTACGGCACTTGTCGCGCGCGATCGGAATGAGGCCGATGGCATCGACGCGATCAAGCAGTCGATCCATGATCAAGAGGTCCATCTTTGATCCGAGGGTTGAGACCGTATCCACCGCATTGGGGAACGTCTCGCACGGATGAACGGTGTGGCCCTCTTTGCGGAGAGCTTCGGTGAGAAAGCTCAGCACGCGAGTTTCATCTTCGACTACGACGATGGTCATGCTCCAGCATCCTAGAAAAAAGCCGCCGCCGTTGCAAGCAGGCCTTATTGCGATGTGGCTTCGTTGGAGGATCCGGAATTCGCTGAGGGTGTCTGTGATTTTGTCTTCTCGTTCGCGCACGTGCGGAGCGGCTTTCCTTTGAGCTCGGGATTTTCCTTGAGGCATTCGGCCTTGGCTGCCTTGTAGGTCAGGGTTTTCGCGAACGCAGGTGTCGCGAGGACCAGCGGAGTGAGCACCGAGACAAAGAAAATGGCGCGAATCATGGGATGGCTCCTTGATCTATGCTCGTCAGGCTAAACAAACCTACTGAAGCCGACGTGATGCGAAGATGAAATTCCGTTCATCGCCCGCGCGAAGGCATTGCGTCACATTCGCAGGCCGGGATACGATTCAAGCGAGACTCCATACATCAAAATACAAAGACCCAAGGAGGGGCCCATGGTCTGGCAACCAAAGTTGTCACTGATCTTTCTCTTTGTCATGTTGACACCAGTTTTCCTGCGAGCGGAACCTGGCCCGACGGAGCGTTACTGGCTCAAGATCGGCGCCAAGAATAAAGTTGAACGCACGCGCGTTGTGGAAACGGGAGCGAGCCTCGAGATCGCGAAAGACGACTACGTCATCGCGATCGGTGACGAAAATCAAAGAGAGCAGCTCGAGAAGATGGGTATGCTCCAAACGAGTTACCCCTTGTCGACCGCACCGTTTGATTTTCCGCAGGAAGATTCGCAGTTTCATGACTACACCGAGATCGTCGCGGAACTCCGAAAGATCGCTTCCGACCACCCGAACATCACTCAGCTCACGTCGATAGGAAAATCAGTCGAAGGCCGCGACATCTGGAAGATCCGCATCTCGGGAGATCTGAAGAACGCAAGCGCGCTGCCCGCCGCGATCTTCATGGGCGGTCATCACGCACGTGAACACGTTTCGATCGAGATGCCACTTTTCCTCGCGCGTCACCTCGTTGAAAAACATGCGGCCGGTGATGCCGAAGTCACACGCCTTCTCTCCGGTCGCGATGTTCACATCATCCCGGTCGTCAATCCCGACGGCGCAGAACACGATGTCTCGACCGGAAGCTACCAGTATTGGAGGAAGAATCGCGGGAGAAACGAGAATGGAAGTTTCGGCACGGATCTCAACCGAAACTATTCCTACTTGTGGGGAATGGGCGGCTCAAGCCAAAACCCCGACGCCGAAACTTACATGGGAACCGCGCCCTTCAGTGAACCCGAAACGCGCGCGATTCGGGATTTTGTCGATGCGCAAACGAACGCGACGATGCTCCTGAGCTTCCACACTTTTTCGGAGTTGATCCTCTACCCCTGGGGCGGAACCGATGATCCGGTCGCGGATGAGCGCGACCGCTCCGTGTTCGTCACGATGGCAAAGACGATGGCGAAGTGGAACAACTACGCTCCCATGCAATCATCCGAACTCTACATCGCCACTGGCGACACGGCGGATTGGGCGTACGCCACGCATAACATCTTCGCGTTTACTTTCGAGCTCGATCCATCGGATATGTTTAACGGCGGGTTTTATCCCGGTCAGGCCATTTTGCCCGAGGTCTTCCGCAAGAATTTGCAGCCGTGCCTTTACATGATCGAGTACGCCGACAATCCGTACCGAGTGCTCCAATCGCGCTCGCAAACTTACGGTTTGCGCTCGCCGCTGCTCGACTGAGTCGGCTCGACACCCGGCCCTGCGACCGCTGGTTGCGGTGCCGAGGGGTTGATCGTGATGATGGGTGTATCGGAAAGAAGTTTCGCGAGCTTCGCCGGCGGCATCTTCCCTTTCAGCCATTCCCGCGCGATCTCCGCGCGCGCGGGAGGCACGCGAATGTAAGACCGAACCGGTACCGGGCTCCGACCCTTGCGGATTCTCTGCGTGAGGTGCGGATTCGCAAGCTCCGCTCCCGCTTTATCGTTGTTGAAGAACTGAAGAAGAGTCTTATACGGAATTGTTTTCGCGAGCTTGATTTCGACGGCGTCTGCCTCGGGCCCCCACTTCACGTCTCCGAAATATTTCTTTGCGTTCTTCTCGGCGTCGAGCGCCGCGAGAAAGCAAGCATAGAAATTTTCCGATGCGAAGCCGAAGGTTCGTGACGAGTAAGTCCCAATGATCTTCGCGAGATCCTTGGTCCCCACCTTTTCGGTAATCCGTTTGACCCCACTCGGGCCGTGATTATAGCCGGTGATCGCGAGCGGCCAAGCCTGAAGCATTTGGTAATTGGTTCTCAGCATCCGGGCCGAAGCGCGCGTCGACTTCAATGGGTCATTTCGTTCGTCGGTCTCGCGGTTCACCTTCATATACGGGCGAGCGGTTCTCGGCATGAACTGCCAGATTCCGCTGGCACCCACACGAGATCTCGCACGCAAATTAAATGAGCTCTCGACGAACGGAAGCCTCGTGAGTTCGATCGGAAGCCCTTCATCCTTAAAGATTTTTTCCATTTGGGCCAGGTACCGACCGGAGTGAAAGATCCCGGTGATGAATTTATCGCGCTGCCCGAGCTGGAATCTCAACCGGTTCTTTGAGGAGGCATCCTTGAAGCGGTCGGGATAAGAGATCTTCTCGAAGAGTTTCCAAAGGCGCAGGTCCTCGCCGCTCAAACCATCGGCGGAGGTACGACCGTGAAGTCGCGAAAGGCGCTGCGCGATCTCGGCCTTCTTCTCCTTGACCAATTTTTCGCGGAGTCTCGCCTTCTGGTAGATGTTCTTTGAACGATCGCGCATGATATCGCCGAAGTCGATCGCCGTGTACACGACGCCGATGTGGACGCTGTCGTGAATCACACCCTGGTCGGTCGTATACTTCGTGTAAATGTCGCGCCAGAACGAAACTCGCTCGGCCATGGCCGTGGGCGTATCAAAAACCGTTTCGCTCCAACCGAGCGCACCGACCTGGTTTGCGTAATCAGGGGCCCGCCAAGGGCGAGCACTCTTGATTTCTTCATCCGTGAGATATTCGTGCGGAGAGATGAGAGCCGCTTCGCTCTCCATGCCGGCGGGAGTGAAATCATCGCCGTTTTGGTTCTCGGATTGAGATTCGCCAACGCCGCCGAAAAGAGATTTGACCATTTCGCCGATCGTCCGCGCGCGCTCGTCGTCGGGAGATGGCGTCTCGGTCGGAACTTGCGTCATCTCCGCCGCGCGGGTCGACGTGGCACCGAAAAAAAACGGGAGCGAGGTCGACAAGAGGAGCGCGGCAACTTTCTTTGAAGGCATCTTCAGTTCAATCCTCAACTAAGAGCGAAGCCACCCGATCGAAGAATGCCCGCGCTTTATCTTCACGTCCTGATCCATTGTATATGAAAACAAATGTGATGATAGAGCTATCGCTGCGGCCGGCGTATCCTGACAATCCCACGACGCCGTTCAAAAGACCGGTTTTCGCGCGCACCCACTTCTCGGCCTTTGAACCCAGCATTCTCTTGCGAAGGGTTCCGTCAACACCCGCGATCGGAAGGGACGCGACATATTCAGGATAAATCGAGAAGTCCTGGTGAACGAACTCAAGAAAACGACCGAGTTGAGCCGGCGTGAGTTTATTCTTACGAGTGAATCCGGCGGCGTTGATGAATTCGTATTCGCCCTTTTTCATCCCGGAACTTTCGAGGTACTTCAGGACCTTCGTCATTCCGCCCGCCATCGTCGCGGGTGACTCCCCTCCGACGGCGGCGATTTCCTTTACGAGCATTTCCGAGACGTAGTTGTTGGACCACTTCGACATGTCAGCCACGACCGACGAAAGAACTTTGCTCTCGGCCGTAGCAAGAACCGCCGCATCTTTTGGAGCAGCACCCGAGCGAACTTTGCCCTTCACCGCGATTCCCCTCTGACGGAGGAACTCGACCAGGTTATAGCCCGCCCACATTTCGGGATCGGAAATGTTTTTGTAGAAGACGAGTTCCGCATGGTCAGCCGCGATTCCGCCGGAAACGATCACGACGTCGCCGTCGAATCCTTTCTCCTTCGTTCTCTCGACCGAGATTGACTTGCCCTTGCCCGCTCCAGTCGTCTTCGTTTCGTTTTTGACTTTAACGAAGGGGCTCATGACGTCGGCGACGACCTTTGCCTTTTCGCCGACCTTATCGCCCGGGCGAACGTACACCGCAACCGAGTTCCAGTTCATCGACATCGCACCGACGGGCGCATCGTAGGCACGGTCGACACGAACGTCCTGACGGTCCTCGCCGAAACGGATCCGGTCATATCGGGAATCGTCGACGACCACGTCGCCCTCGACCGAAGTCACGCCCGCCCGGGTGAGTTCGTTGATCAAGAACCACATGTTTTCGGAGACGAAAGAAGGGTCGCCGCCCCCTTTTAGATAGAGAGAACCCGCGAGCGCGCCGCCGTCGATCTTCGCGTCGGAAACGAGTTGAGTCTTAAACTTGTAACTGGGATGAAGCTCGTGAAGAATCGCACCGGCCGTGACGAGTTTGGAGAGAGAAGCCGGAATGAAGAGCTTATTCTCGTTATGACCGAAATAAGTCGCGAGCCCCTTTTCGTCGGTAGCGCCCACCCACATACCGACTTCGCCGTTTTTAAAGCCCGATGAATCGAGAGCCTTCTTAATTTTCTCGCCCATGGTCTGGCCGACAGATTTCGAAGCCGACGCGCTCATGCGCGAAGGTTTCGCCGCCTGAGCGGAAGTGAAGAAGAGAGACGACATTATAAGGAGTGCGCAAGCGTTGCGAAGCATGAAGTTCCCCTGGACTCTGGTGGTACCAAGAAGGATAGCCTCCGTTATGAGGATCCATCAATATGGTTCACAGAAGGTTCGTCGCTCGCTTGCATTTTTCTGTTAAGCTTGAGTTACGGGTAGGAAGAGCACGATGAGTGAAAAGGATCTTTCCGAAGGAAAACCATTCCCACGGCTTCTCTGCGTGGACGATGATCCGAGTGTTCTCGCCGCGATCATGCGGCTCTTGAGCTCGGATTTTGAAATCGTGCGAGCGATTTCCGCCGAGGAAGCGCTCCAAAAGCTCGACCAAAATCCAGACGTCGCGATCGTTCTCACGGATCACCGCATGAATGGCATGACGGGTCTTGATCTCTTGACGAAGGTCCAGGAAAAAGCGCCCGATGCGGCTCGCGTGGTTTTCTCAGGCAAAATTGATCTCTCGGAAATGGCCGGCGCGATCAACTCCGCTCGCATTCATCGCTTCATTTACAAACCATGGGACAATGACTACCTGAGAGTCCAGATGCTCGAAGCGCTCTCAATTCATACGTCGCTCAAAGAACGCCGCGCGCTCGAAAACATGAGCGTCACCGATCCGCTCACTCAGGTGAAGAACCGAAGATACTTTCAAGATCGTCTTCAGTCGGAGGTCGAACGCGCCGTTCGACATGATCGACCGCTCTCGCTGATCATGTCGGATGTCGACTTCTTCAAACGCTTCAACGATGAATACGGTCATCAGGCGGGTGATCTTTTGCTCCGCTCGATCGCGCAAACGCTGTCCGCTCAGCTGCGCTCGACGGATACGATCGCCCGCTACGGCGGCGAGGAATTCGCGATCATCCTCCCCGACACACAGAAACTCGACGCGATGAAAGTCGCGGAACGTCTAAGACTCGCGCTTCGCAAGCAAGGCGGCTCCATCGAAGGCGGACCGAACGTCGAGGTGACGATCAGCCTTGGAGTCGCGAGCGTGCCTGATAACGCGAGTACCGTGTTCAGCTTGATCCAAGCGGCGGACACGGCTCTTTACCAAGCTAAAAGGCAAGGTCGCAATCAAAGCGTTGGCGCTAGCTGAGTTCGCGGGCTAAAATTTTTCCTATGCGCAAAATCGATTGGGTTCTCGTCATCGTTCCGTTCTTTGTCACCTGGGGAATCGACCGTCTCACGAAGGCTTGGGCTCTCGGCCTCACGGGCGTGAAATTCCACGGCCCACTCGGCTTCGTACTTCATCACAATCACGGGGCGATGCTCGGTCTGTTCTCCGACGCGGCTCCCGTCTTGAGAGTGGTGAGTCTCTCGACAGGAGGAGCTTTCCTCCTCTTCTTATTCGTGGTGATCCAATATCTGCTCCCGATCAAATCGCTCACGCTCCGCTGCGGGCTTTCGATCTTGCTCGGCGGAATTCTCGGAAACGTTTCTGATCGCATCATCTACGGACACGTCGTTGACTTCATCCTCCTCGGATCGATGGAGCGCTCGACTCCCGCATTCAACATGGCCGACGCCCTCCAGTGGGTTGGTTACGCCATGATCGCGGTCGCCCTCATCCGCGACGGCGAAATTCTCTGGCCCGAGCGCGACTCACGTCGCCGCATGTGGATCAATTTCCGTTTCCAGATGCGCTACTGCTTCATCCTCATGATGATGGGCTTCTGCTTCGCCGCGATCGCCGGCGTCTATGCCTACACTTTCCTGCGGGTCACGATTCTTGATTTCGGCGGAAACAATCCGCGAATTCTGGATTCTTACCTCACGCCGTTTTTGATCAGCTTCATTTTCGTAAGTCTCACGTTTTCGGCAGGGCTCTTTCTCGTCGGACGAGTTTTGTCGGCACGAATCGCGGGTCCTCTCTACGCTTTCGAAAAATTTCTGGATGATCTGATCTCGGGTAAACCACGTGACCTGCGCCTGCGCGCGGGCGACGAGTTCCGCCATCTCGAACAAAGCGCCGCGAAGCTCGTGCAACGGATGATCGATCAAAAGATGATCACGCTCCCCAAAAACGATTCTTCGGAAGCTACGGAAGAGAACCAAGACTCTCAAACCGCGGAGCCAACCGGAACATGATGTTCAACTTAAAAAACCGGACCAAGAAGGCGCTCACCGCCCTCTTCGTTTTCGCCTCTTTTCAACAGGCGAATGCGATCGCGCTTCCTTATGAGTTATTCACCGAGTCGCGTCCACGCTCATTCCCCACGCAGATTCCCCACCAGGTGAATCCGCAGGTCAAAGAGTGGATTCGTTACTTCTCGGTGACCGATCGCGACCGCTTCGACCGCTTCATGGGTCGCGGCGCGATGTACAAGTCGCTTATCCAAGATATCTTGGTTGAAAACGGTGTTCCCGCCGAACTCTATTACCTCGCCATGATCGAGAGCGGATTCTCGCGCAGAATTCGCTCCCATGCTTCAGCGGTGGGAGTTTGGCAGTTCATCGCGCCGACCGCGCGTCGCTACGGCCTCCGCGGTGATACCGAGGTCGATGAAAGAATGGATGTCATTCGCTCGACTCGAGCGGCCGCCCGTTACCTGAAAGATCTGAAAAACGAATTCGGCTCCTGGCACCTGGCGATGGCCGCTTACAACTGCGGTGAGAACCGCGTTCGCCGTGCGATCCGCCGCTCCGGAACCCGCGACTTCTGGGCGCTCGCCCGGCAGAGGCGCCTCCCCGCCGAAACCATTCACTATATTCCGAAATTCCAGGCCGCGATGATGATCGCGCGCAATCCCGAGCGCTACGGATTCGAACGAAAGACTCTCTACGATTTCCCGCTGGTGAGAAAGAAGCGAGTTCCGAGCCGAGTTCACATCGCCGAGATCGCCCGTCGCGAAGGGGTTTCGACCCAAGCTATTTTAGGATTGAACCCTCACCTGCTCCGCAGTCGCACACCGGCTTCGCGCAAAGGGTATCATATTTATCTTCCGAAGCGCTCGCGCGGCGGCATTTGATTCCTTTAAACAGGATCGATCGAAACGATCTTCTCGACGTAATAGCGTTTCGATCGCTGATCCTTCTCGGCATACGCCACCAAGAAATCTCCGTCGAGGGATCGTACCAATCCGAGCGGGTGCACGCGGCGCTTTTCGCCCGGCTTCGATCCCGCTCCGTACGCCATTTCAACGATCTTTTGCTCTTGAATCGCGTCGATCAGGCGATGCAGAACGGGATTCTCCCGCAGTGCCCGCAATGAAAAGCGAAGCCACGTGAGTGGTCCCCCCTGAGCTTGAAATGAGTTCTCAAGAAGCGCTTCGACTCCCGTTCTTTCGAAGCACTTTAAAGCCACCTCGAGACACGCTCTCGCGTCGTCGAGAGCGCGGTGGGCAGTTCCCCGCTCGAGATTAAAAAATCCGATCAGAGTTTGCAGTCGATGATTCTCGCTCTCGGGAAAAAGCTTTCGCGAAAGAAGCGATGAACAAACGACCGGGAGCTCGGGAAGGCTCAAGCCCGCTTTTTCAAACTCGTGAGAGATGAATCCCAAATCGAAAGGGGCGTGATGCGCGACCGGAATCGCGCCTTGAATGAACGAATGAAATTCATGAATCTTCTCGCTCATGCGCGGAGCGAGTTCGACCATCTCGTTCGTGATTCCGTGAATCGCAATGACTTCGGCGCCCATGGGCTTAGAGGGCTTGATCAGTGTTTGGAAAGTATCGATGACCTGACCGCCCCTCCACTTCACCGCGGCGATCTCGCAGATCTCCGCTTCGAGCGGGTATTTTCCGGTGGTCTCGGTGTCAAAGCCAACGAACGTGAGATTGCGCCAACGAAGCGACGCTGCGGATTCGGGAGTCAATGTAGGGATAGACATCCTTTGAGATATAGCACGCGAACATTCGCATTCCTATAGAGCGCTTGTAATTCCTCCAGGACCGCACCAAATCTCGTCACTTCTGAGCGTCTGGTCGCGATTCAAATGCACTCAGTTGAAGTTTCACGCTGGCTTGAGAATTGAAAACCCTCGGGTCGGATTCCCAGGAGGAGCCGGTATGTCGATCACAAAATTCAGAATTCTCGCGTGCCTCTCTTTGGCCACCTCTTTGCTCGCCCTCACCGCCTGCAGTCCCGCGAAATGGCGCGAAACCAGAAATACCGGTCCCGTGACTTTCCAAGCTCCGGCTCCGGCGCCGAAGCCCGCGGCACCCAACGCGTCTCCACTTGAAATCGATGAAAACCAAGATCCCGACCGTTATTTCGTCGTCGAAAATATCGCGACGGAAAAACTGCGCGTGTACGAACGCTGTACAACGGGAACCGGCTGCGCGCACACGCTGATCCTAGAGACCGACATGGTCGTCGGAGAAGACACTCCCGAACGCGATCGCCGTTCCCTCGTCGGAACTTTCCGTATTCAGTCTTGGGTCAAGTTCCACGAGGATTCAAGAAAGCTCTACCCGTCTTGGATTCACGACGATGCTCCCGCCCTTCCCTCGCCAGGCGCATCGCTTGAAGATTGGATTGATGAGTCACTTATTCCGCGAGGCTATCGCACCGAAGGACCACGTGCTTCTTTCGGTTGGTTCACGGCCCGCATCGGTCCGAACGCCAAGGAGCAATGGACCCACGGCACTTGGGGACACGGCGCTGACGGGGATAAATTCATTCAAGCGGTTCGCAACTCCCAGGAACGCGATCCGCGCATCATGAGTCACGGCTGCTCAAGGGTGGAAAACCAAGTTATCGCGTTCATGCACGAGATTCTGCCGCCGGGAACGAAGCTCGTAAAGGTTTACGCGAAAGAGGCTCTCGCGAAGCCCGACGGCGTGAGCTCTCCGGCCTCTGAGTTCTCATGGGATTGGGTTCTCACGAAAGAGGGCGCCCGCACGCCCGGCCCCCGCATGAGTTTGGCGTCGGTGAAAGCGCGCAATGTTCCGTCGAGCGAAGTCCTCGATCAAGGTCGCTTCGCTCCTGATCGTCAACCGACCGTCGTTGACGGCAACGTCTACGGACTTGACGAAGCGGAGTTCCGCGGAGTTTTCCTCATCGACGAAGGTCGCTTTGAAGATTACCGTCATCCCCGCTCGCTCGAGCGCGGTGGAATCGTAGAGAAGAGCGAAAAACTCGCCGGACCGCGCGCTTTAAAAAAGCAAGGTCGCGCGCGCGGTGCGGTCGTCAATCAATGAGATGACTTGCGCTGAGACTTACCTTGAGGCTCCCGGCGCTTCGTCTTAGAGACTTGCGAAACGAAGTTATCGTAAACCGAACGATCCGAATCAGATTCTCCGAATGCCCCGTTTGAAAGCTGACGCGGCTTTCTTCCGTCGGGTAGAACGAGCTTCTGCTTGATCTCCATGCGGATGTAGCCACTCGGAGCATTCTTTTCTTTGATGGATCGGCGATCCTTTCCCGAACGCTTCGACTCGTCACCCGCGAAAGCTTTTCCGGTTACGTCGACCGACGGGTTCTCAAGGCCGGATTTCACCTTCTCTTGAACGAGATCGAGTCGTTCTTCCGCGACGTTCTTCGCGGCCTTCGGATTCATCTCGGGCACATACTGCTTGTAAACAAGCGACGTGATCACGACATCGCTGTCTTCGAGACCCGTCGTCACACCCTTCACCCGTTCCATCACGCTGACGAACTGAGAATTGGGAACCGACGTTCCCTGCTCAAAAAGCGCATTGTCGGGAATTTCAAAGACGACCGAATCCGCCGTGACATTGACGTTACTCGCGACGGTGCCGAGTTGCTCCGCCATGTACGCCATGACAATTTTCTTCATTCCCATCCCCATGAGGTTGGGAGTGCGGTCCACCGGAGTGACGAATGATTGAAACACCTTGAGCGGCTCGTTCACGAGGTCGAGAAAGAGCTTCTCGAGCGTGAGTTCGACACCGTAGTTGTTGAATTGGTACTCGATGATCGAAGGAGTCGAGAAATAATCCGAGATCGCCTTCTTGCTCGGCT
>SXSP01000406.1 GCA_005792225.1 Bdellovibrionales bacterium
ACTCGAAGCTCTTGGCTTCGACTGAGAGCCCTCGCCCGTAACGGGCGGGGGCTTTTTATTTTGATCTCGCGCCCTCATCCAAGAAGAAACTTCCAAGGGCCGCGGAAGTTTTTCCGATCCGCGAAATCCTGACGGAGTTCCCGGATATTTCGAGGTAATTTCCTCTCTGAATTTGAAACGGAAATCTCTTTAGGAGAAGATCATGAAATCCGCTCTTATCGTTGCGGGCTTGGTGCTCGCCCAGACGTCGCTCGCTTCGGCAGCGTCGCGCTACAATTGCTACGGACCGATCTTGAACGGCCAACGCGTTCAATCTCAAGTTGAAGTGACTCAACAAACCGTCTCTGTCGATGGCGAACTCGCGCGTGTGGATCAATCGGCTCGACCCGCTGCTGGTAACATGGTTCGTTTTAACTTTGATAGCGGAGCCAGCTTACGTCACCATGACGCTCGTGCAGTTTTGGTCTCAATCGACCTCCTCGGCCGAGCTGAGATGGGTTATTTGACCTTGGTTTCGCGAGATGAAGGCGATCGCCAACGCGAATACGCCTGCTTCCTTCAGTAACTTTCCATCCTTGAAAGTTGTGTGATACGGTGGGTTCACTTATATGGCTGAACTCATCGTCGTTTCCGTTTGTCTCGTCTTTAATGCTCTCTTCGCTTGTTTCGAAATGGCTTTCGTCACGGTGACCCGTCCGCAGCTGAGAAAGCTCGCGAAAGAGGGAAACCGCGCCGCCTCTTCGATCCTTAAACTCCGCCAAAATCCCGAGAGAACACTCTCGGTCATTCAAGTCGGCATCACGCTGGTCGGAATTGTTTCGGCGGCCGTGGGTGGTGCCGGAGCCGAAGAGGCTCTCTCGCCTTATTTTGAATCGACCTTTGGCGTTTCCGAGAACATGGCCGAGGCGCTGGCGATTGTTTCCGTTGTACTGCCACTCACACTTTTAAACGTTGTCGTCGGGGAGCTCGTGCCCAAGACGATCGCGCTGAGAAGCCCGGTTCTGATCGCGACCTTCGGCGCTAAGTGGATCGCGGTCGCCGATCGAGTTTTCGCTCCCATCGTTTGGCTTCTTGAAAAACTCACGAAGTTCATTCTCTTCTTCATTCCGAAATCCAAGGGTGATGCGACGGTGGATTCATCCGCGAGTGTCGAGATCGATCACCTCTCCAAGCAGACTCAACAATATGTGTTGAACCTTGTGAACGTCGAAAACCGAAAGGCCAAAGAGGCCATGCTTCCTTGGGCCCAGGTCCGCGCGATCACGGTTGACGATCGCATCGAAGCCGTCTCGGCCACGGTGATGACGTCGGGCCACACGCGCCTTCCCGTGCTCGACGAGGGGAGACCGGTCGGGATCCTGCATACTAAAGAGTTCATCGCGCTCGTTGTTTCAAATAATGGCGATTGGAAGAAGCTCATACGACCCGTGATCAAGGTTCGCGAAAACGACGGGGCGCTGAAGGCGCTTCGTCTCATGCAGGAAAAACGAAGTCACTTGTCGGTCGTCGTCGATGCGCAAGGTGCTCCCGTCGGAGTTCTCACGATGGAAGATATCATCGAGGAGATCGTCGGTGAGATTTTCGACGAAGATGATGACGGCCGCGTCAGGCGCCTTCTCGGCGGTGAAGGGCGCACGCACCTCTTTGCGCGCTTGCGCGATAAGCTTCGCTGAGCGAATCTAAAGTTAACTTTATTCCCCGAGGCGTTCCAATAAGTTCGCGAGATAACAAGAAAAAGGAGTGGTTCGGGCGAGCTGAGAAAGCGGCCGCTGGACTTGCGGCATGAGGGTGGATCAGCGATTCTGGTTTGGACCTTCATGTCGTTTCATTGTCTCCTGTGTGTGGGGGCTCAGGTTTACACTGGGCCCTTTTTTCTTTGCACGATCTTGATAACAGCGATATGCCCCTCGGCCATTCCTCAAGGAGAATTTCCGTATGAGAATGGTCACCGCGTTCTTCGTTCTCGCATTTTGTTTCGATGTTCGAGCCGAACAGCCCAATCCCTTTCAAAAAATCGGGGAGGTTCTTCGTCACCCTCGTTGTCTGAACTGTCACGTGGCGGGCGATTCGCCAAAGCAAACTGATCAGCGTCGCATCCATTCACCACCGGTCAAACGTGGGCCCGATGGAGGTGGCGTCGGAATGAAATGCGTGAATTGCCACCGGGAAAAGAACGGACCCGTGATCCCGGGTGCGCCTCACTGGCGGCTCGCTCCCGCAACGATGGCGTGGGAAAACTTAAACGATCGTGACCTCTGCCGCGCGCTTCTCGATCGCGCAAAGAACGGAGATCGTTCGCCCGAACAACTTCTCCGTCACATGATGGAAGATGAGCTCGTCGGCTGGGCGTGGAGTCCCGGGGGAAGGCGCACGACGATTCCTCTCAGCAAGGAAGACTTTGGTCAGGAGGTTCGCGCCTGGATCGATGCAGGCACCCCGTGTCCTGACGATTCGAACTCGGCACTCTGGTTCAGGGCGCACTCACGCACTCTTTTTTAGGCTCGCACTCTCTCGCTTCAACTGAAGAACGAAGGTTGTGTTTTTCGCCGATGGGTCGAGAAAGAGCTTTCCACCCATCGACGCCGCAAGCCCTTGTGAAATGCTAAGGCCTAATCCAGTGCCGCTGCCGGATGGTTTCGTGGTGAAGAACGGTTCCATCACCTTGTCTTGAATCTCCGGGGCGATGCCAGTTCCGCTATCAATCACGCGAATTTCGACGAATTCATCTTCAACCTTGGTCTCAATTCGAATCCATTTTTCATCGAGCGACTGAATCGCGTCGGCGGAATTGGTTGCAAGATTAAAGATGATTTGGCTGAGTTGCACGGGCCTTCCCCAAACGGAGAGATCCGGCGCGCAGTTAAAGTCGAAGTGGATGAGGTCTTTTTTGATTCGCGCTCCGAAGAGTGCCTGGAGATCTTGAATGGATCCGAGAACGTTGACATCTTCCATGGGATCATTCGCTCCGTCGCGAGCGAAGGCTCGAAGACCTTTGATAATCGCCGTAATCCGATGCGCATTGCTGATGGTTTTTTCGAGCACGACAGCAGCCGTCTCATGAGTGAGGGTGCCGGATTTCGCCGCTTCGAGAAGGCGTTCAAGACGGCCGAGGACGATCGCGAGAGGGTTGTTGATTTCGTGCGCGAGACTCGTCGATATACGACCGAGAGCGGCCATCTTAGATGTGAAAAACATCTGCTGTTTCTGTTCCGCCACGGTCTCGGCAAAACGCTTGATCTCGGCGTTTGATTCTTTCAGCTGTTTTGTTTGACGACGAAGTTCAAAGAGGCAGACCACCTGACGCGCGAGAGCTTCGAGGGCCACGGTCTGCTCATTCGTCATCTTGCGCGGTTTGGAATCGGCGACGCAAAGAGTTCCGATCGAGTGACCGGAGGGAGACTTCAGGGGAGCGCCTGCGTAGAAACGGATGTTCGGTCCGGACGTCACAAGTGGATTGTCGTGGAAGCGGGGATCTTGAAGAGCATCTTCAACTGTCATGAAGGTCTCGTCGTGGATAACGTGTCCGCAAAATGAGATGTCGCGGGGAGTTTCTTGCGCGTCTAAACCGATGATCGACTTAAACCACTGGCGATCTTTATCAACGAGGGTGATGATCGCCATGGGCGTGCCGCAAATAAATGACGCCAGACGAGTGAGGTCGTCGAAGGAGATCTCCGGCGTTGAGTCGAGAATTTGGTACTCGAGCAGGGCTCGCAGGCGCGCTTCTTCATTTGTTGGAATCGGTGCGGCTTTCAAAGGCTCAACCCACTCTTTTATTTAGAACCTTGATGTGCTTTTTATTCTTGAGGAAGAACTTCTGAATCTCGCGGTACTGCTGAAGCTGAGGCGAGACCGGGTCGACCTTCGCGCAGAGTTCGTCGAGTTCCTTTTCCAATGAGCGAAGCTCGACTCCGAGCGCGAGCGCTTGCGTAACGGTCTCGATCAGTTGTGTTCGGTCGTCGGGTTTATTGATGCAGTCGCCGGCGCCGGTTCGGAGGGCGCGAATCGCGTGATCTTTTTCGCCGTGGCCCGTGAGAAACACGAGGGGAGTTTCAAACTGCAAGCGTCTCATTTCGATCAGCAGATCAAGACCGTCCATACCTGGCATATTGATGTCGCAAAGGATGGCGTCGAGATTCTCTCGTTTGATGATATCTAGCGCTTTGAACCCGTTCTCGGCGGTGAAACAATGAATGCCCAGATCTTCAAACTCTTCTTTGAGAAGCTCGAGGAGCATCGGCTCGTCGTCCACGAGGAGTAGTTTGCGGTCATTCATGGCGTCATTCCTCTCATCAAGGCGCGGATTGCCCCCGATGAAAACCTATCGGCCGAGGTTCATCCATTATTCAATCGTGTTTTCACCACGACTTTAACTCCTCGACCGGCTCGCCAAAAACCTAGTCATTTCGAATTAAAATCGAGAAACCAATTGAGATAGGTCGAAATTGCTAGTTTCCTGACGGACAACGGGGATTTAGGTCTTAAGTCCGATCGTAATCTCGCGTCTCAACTTGGAAATAAGACCAAAGTTGAGATGTTGAGTCGAAAGGTCTGGCCAGTGCGAGTCGATGAGGCAGTTGTCTCGATTGAGACCGTTTCATCTGAGGAGTACAGCCATGTTGATTTCTCGTCGCCCTCTTCAACTTCTCGCGCTCCCGCTCATTGCGCTCACTGCGATGGCCTGCGGAAAAAAAGATTCTTCTTTCTCAATCCTCGCGACCGGCGATCAATATCAACAGGTCTCTGGCACGGCCAACAAGGTCGATATCCTTTGGGTTGTTGATCCTTCCGGAACGATGGCGAACCACCAGGACAACCTGGCCAAAAACTTTGAATCATTCATCTCGGGCTTTATCCAGAAGAAGTTCGATTATCACATGGCCGTCGCGTCCGTCGACGGTTGGATGCGTGAAGACGGCTATCGCCACGGCGGATGCGTCGCGGATCCGAATCCAACGGGAAATCCGGCGACTCGTTTCGTGACGAGCGCGGATTGCAAAACGACACTGGCGACGTACGCGGACCTCTCATCATTCCGTGACGGAGACATCTACGGGAAGATCGACGGAACACCCGGCGTTCGCAGTGGCAATTTTCTCCTGACCGGTCTGATGAGCGCGACCGAAGCGACGACGCTCTTTAGCCAGAACGTGAAAGTCGGCGTGCGCGGCGACGGAACTCGGGAGTCTGCGTTCCAAAGTTTGCGTGCGGTTCTCAGACGAAATGCCGACGGGTCGATTGGATACGGAGGCGAGACGCACACGGCGCTTTCGCAGTTCCGTCGTGATGATGCGTTTCTCGCCGTCATCATCGTCTCCGACGAGGAAGATCAGGGTGTTAAACCAGACGGCACTCCCTACTCCTCAAAAGAGGAGTATGCGCAAGAGTTCGTTCGGTTCATGGACGGATATACGAATGCCGTGGACGGCGTCAGAAAATACAACGTCTCGAGCATCACAATCGACGACATAAACAACTGTGGTTACGGTCTTCACGCGCAGGCGACACAGGGAGATCGCTACGTCGCGATTGCGAACGCTGCCAATGGCGTCGTCGGCAGTATCTGCAGTGCTGACTTCTCTTCGAAGCTCAGCGATATCGCAAATCAAATCGTAACGCTCTCGACTCGCTTCGAACTGACTCGCGAGCCAAAGATCGAAACGATTTCGGTTGTCGTCAACGGCAAGGAAGTCGCGAAGGATGCCGCCAATGGTTGGCAGTACGTTGTGGAGAACGGCCACAGGTTCATCGAGTTCCGCGGCGCCTCGACGCCTGAGAGCGGAGCTTCGATCTCCATTCAGTATGATCCCACCGAATTCCTCTGAGAGAGCTGCCGACGGTGACCAAGAGGCTTGACGACAGTGAGTATGGTCTCCAAAATGGCGACCATGCTTCGCCGTTTTGTATTCAAGCTCTCAATTCTCTTTGTGCTTCTCGGGGTCGCCCTAGTCTCGGGCCTCATTCTCTGGCAGCACGGTTTTCGTTATTGGGCGACAGCACCTGCGCGAGAGTTTCATCTCTTGGTTCATCTCCAGCGCCCGCAAATTGATTTGAGTCAGCTCACCTCCGTCGAGTGGGATCACCTCGTTCTCGTTCGCCCGGGGCAGAGTCCGTGCGATCTCGGCTATGAGCCCGACGGTGAAGAGTCGTGTCAGCCACTTTCCGCGAACGAAGCGAAGGTACTCCTCATTCAGAGTGGGCGGATCACCGCGGAGTTTCCCCTCGATCGCCGGCTCATCGACCTCGTGAAGAGTGAAATTCCGACAAAAATCCGGAGATCTCAGGCTCAAATTGAGCTCACGCGAAGCGGTGAGTGGCCGACGGCCGTGCTCTCCAGTCGGTGACAAGATCCTACCATCTCGTGTAAGATGCCCCCTTCTTGGAGGTGATATGAAGGGCTCTTTCGCTTCGGCGTTTTGCGCGTCGTTCTTTGTTTTGATGTTTTCTGGTTTGGTGTTTTCTGGATGTTCGATTAAGTCCGAGAACAAGAAGTGCGTCTACAACAACGTCGAAATCAGCTGCGAGGAATTCGACCGCATAACCAAACCTTCGAATCCGTCACCGTCGCGGGGTTTTTCCTGCGGGGCGAGAACCTGCAGCACGGAAAACGAAGTATGCGTAAAAATGGCAAACTCAAGCGGAGTTATTTATACAAGTCATTGCGAGTCACTCTCTGCGTCTTGCACGACCTGTGAGTGTGCTCAGGCTCGTGCTCGTCAGTCCTATCCCTCGATGTGCGCGGAATCCGCATGTTGGGGCTCAGCGGATACAGGCCGCGGCGTCACTTGCCAGCCTCGCGATCTTCATTAAATCGGCACGAAACTTCAAAGTTCAATCGCTCCCTCCTCAACTAAGATCTTGAGATCAAATCCCAAAGAGGAGGGAAAGATGAAGTTCGCAATTTTAGTTTGTTCGCTGTTCTTCTCCGCAATGACTCACGCCAAAGAGCTGGAGACTGTGCCTTATGTCGATCTCGGGCGGTACGCGGGCGTTTGGTACCAGATTGCACATAAGCCTTTATTTTTCGAAGGTGGAACTTGCCCGTGTGCGCGTCAGGTGCTCACGCCGAGACAAGATGGGGTGATTGGAGTTTACAATTCCTGTAACTCCGAGAAGCCGGGTGGTGAAATCCGTGAGATCCGCGGTGTCGCCATCAATGACAATCCAAAGACGAATGCGCGATTCACGGTTGACTTCAATCTCCCATTTAAAGGGAGCTATTGGATCATTGGCCTCGACCACGAGTATCGGTTTGCGGTCGTTTCCGATAAATATAAATATTCTTTGTATATTCTCGCCAAGGAGCCGACGCTCTCGGCCGAACTCTACGGAAAGGCTCTGGAACTCGCCTCAAGGCAGCTCGACCTCGGAGGTTTAGAGGTGACGCTGCAGAAGGGCTGTTCATATCCGTCAACCAAATAGTCAGCCACTAAAAACCCCGACAGGGCGGTCGTCCCGGTTTGAGAACCGATCAGTGATTCTGCCCCGATAAGTTGCGTTTTTCGTCTAAGCAACAGACGATAAATCATCGACCATCGGGGGCATAATGTTCGCAAAATCACCGATCCGCATCGTTGCCGGTTTGCTAGTTCTCACATTCGCCACGGGCGTATTCTTCCAGAACTGCGCCCCGGCAAGATTTCATGAATTTAGACCGGGATCTACCGCTACCGGAATCAATAACGGCGGCTCGAACACGTCTAACGGTACGTTGAACGCTTCCATCAAGATCAATTCCGGAGCGCAGTTTACACGTCTCCTCGATGTGGGCCTCGAGATCACGAGTCGGGGAGCGGCGGAGATGTACGTGACTCAGACTGCGGGTTGTAAAGCCGACGGTCTCTGGGAAGCGTTCGGTGCTCAACGCCGTTGGGTTCTTAAGGCTTCGAATTCAAGTAACGTCGTATACGTCATGACTCGCAACTCTGCCGGCGATCTGAGTTCATGCGAGCAGGCCTCAATAGTTCACGATGATATCGCACCGGTTCCTCAGTTCACGCGCATTCCCGCACCTTTCATCAATGTTCCGACTGCGGGATTCGAGTTCAATGTGAAAGTTCCCGAACCTGGCCCGCTTAGCTATTTCTGCCAAGAAGAGAAGAACGGCACCTTTAAACCCTGCAATTCTCCCTTCAATTGGGCGAACTTAAGTGAAGGCCCTCACGACTTCTCCGTCAAAGTCGTGGATCCCGCGGGCAATGAATCTCAACCCATCACCCATCGATTCGTGACGGATTATACCGCGCCCGTTTTGACTTGGACTCGCGTTCCGGGTGTTCGTGTGGGTCAAACGCAGACGCAGATTCAACTTCAAGTGACCGATCAATCTCCCGTCGTCGTCGTCTGCTCGATTGACGGACAAAACGTTCCGTCTTGCTCTCCGTTTAACGGAAACCTCGCTCCGGGTTCGCACACGGTGATCGCGGAGGCCCAAGATGCGGCCGGAAATATTGGGCGCGCGCCATCGTACACGTGGACCATCGATACGAATGCTCCTGTGATTACCATCACGAAGTCGCCTCCTGCCGTGACGAACAATCCGAGCGTTCAAGTTGGATTCACGGCGGTCGACGATGGAAAGAATGTTCCAACGACTTGTTCCGTTGACGGAGCTGCATTCGGCGCGTGCACGAGTCAGCTCAATTTGGGGCCTCTCGCCGAAGGCCCGCATACCTTGATCGTTCGCGCATCCGACGACGTGGGTAACGTTGGAACTTCTCAGCCCGTTCAATGGTTCGTCGATCGCACGCCGCCCACGATTACACTTACTAAGTCGCCGGCAAATCCCACGAACAAAACGAATGCCGATTTCACCTTAGACGTCGACGACAATTACAAGGTTAAGCTCCCCGTCGTGGAGTGCGCTCTCAACGGCGCGGACTACCAGGTGTGTAGCGCGGCAAATACTTCGTTTGTTGGGCTCAAAGAGGGAACTCATCGTCTGAAATATCGCGCGCGAGATGCCGCTGGCAATGTTTCGGTCGAGCACACATTCACTTGGGTCGTCGATCTCACGAAACCGGTGTTGGTGATTTCGCAGGCGCCTCAGGGAGACATCATTCTCGGCTCGAAAAAGACCGTCGTTTATCAAGTCAGTGATGCTCTTTCGGGCCTTGAGACCGTCAAGTGCGGACTGGACGATCAACGCTCGAATTGCCCGGCTTCCCAAACGCTCGATCTCGCGAACTTAGCTGAGGGTTATCACCGCTACAGCGTCGAAGCCGTTGATAAAGCGGGGAACGCCGCCGATGGATTCATCGATTTCCGGGTGATCCAGAATCCGAACCCCGGTGGTAACCTCGCACCCAAAATCACAAGCGTTGGGTCTCCCTCTTGCTCGCCCTTGGGTGGCGATATGCCCACGACTCCCACGCAAGGTTTAAAAGCCGTACTTCGTTACATGGATCCCGTCCAGGTTCGTAAAACATCCAGCGCGGTTCAGGAGCAAATGAGGCTCACTGATTTCATGGCCGCCAACGGTAAATACGGCCCGGTCAACATCGCCGCGAGTGAGATTTTCTTCGGAAACGTCTTCGTTCCCACTCGTAACTTTAACGACGGCTTCATCGGTGGAGATGGAACGCAACTGCGGAGCGCTTCAGGAAACCGACTCGTTGAGTTCTTCCGTCTCGACTACGAATCGCAAGTCGTTCTCGCTCCCGACGATCAGCCGGGAACGTACCAGTTTGCCGTGATCTCTGATGACGGAGCGATTCTCTCTCTTAACGATTCGGTCATCATCGATAACGACGGTCAAACACCGCCGCGTATGCGAGTTGCGAAGGTCACGCACGCGATGAATGGGAACACGAGGTTGAAATTTGACCTTAAATACTTCCAGGGCCCTGCGCAGCTCATTTCGGCGACGGTCATCTGGCGCCGTCTGCCGAGTGCGAATTCTTCGCTCAAAGATGCATTGGATAATGTGGTGGAAGGGAGCTTCTATGAAAACGGCCAGCTCTCAAAGGACCTCCGCAATCGTGGTTGGAAGCCCCTGAAGCCCGCGAATTTCCTTCTCCGCGACAATCAAACGAATGCTTGCGTGAGCAATCCGATGAAGGTGAGCTCGCTCAGTGTTTCTAAAGTTGCAAATGATCTCGTGATGAAGTTGGGGTTGAGCTTGAGCGCCAGCGTGAAAGTCGAGATCTCGGTTGTGGGACAACAGCAGGTTCTCCATACGCTCAATAGTTCCGCTTCGCAAAAGGATCACGAACTGAAACTTCCCGCGCTCGATCAGAGTAAGAAGTATCTCGTGAAGATCTTCGCCCAAGGCTCGGGACAGAGC
>SXSP01000042.1 GCA_005792225.1 Bdellovibrionales bacterium
AGAAAGACCGGTCATGAAGTAGGTGCCGTAGATATTCAATCCGCTCGTCTCATTAAAATGATACGTGGCCATTCCGCCGATACTCATGGGGTTGAAGAAAGGCTCCATGAGCGAGTAGCTCCCCGTGGGCCCGAGTTCGAAACGGCCCGAGGTGCGGATGGCGCGATTCTTCACGCTTTCGGGGCGATCGAAAACCGGGAGAACGGATTCAGATGCGAGTTCCTCATCAGGAAACTCAATCTTGTCCGCAGCCGAAGCCTGGAGGCCCGCTTGAAGAACGGCACCGACGACGGCCGCGCGGAGCAGAAGTGAACGCGTGAAACGAATATTGAAATGGCGCAACGACCTGCCCACGAGTGCCTCCCTGCACAACCTATTTTTGAAACTACTTGAGATTGTGGCAGCTTGCAGGTGACCTCGCAATAGAGGTCACCTTTGGAGATGGAAGGTCGAGTCCAAGGTCCAGTCAGCGCAGGCGCGCCTTGATAAGGTCCTGTAAATGAAGAAGCCCGACCGGCTTATGCGACTGGGCCGACGAACGTCTGACAACAAAAAGTGTTTGGATGGTGAATTGCTCCATCATGAAGAGCGCTTTCTCGGCGAGCTCACCCGCATCTACGGTTTTCGGGTTCCGCGACATGATGTCTTGAGCCGTGTCTTCGAGCGGGTTCTTGCTCTTCTCGAGTCGTCGACGTATGTCGCCATCGGTGATGACGCCAATCAAGTTTTGTTGTTCATCGAGGACGCCGGCGACTCCCCTCACTTCTTTGCGAGTCATAAAGGCGATCACTTCACGCATATTGGTATCCAACTGGACCAAGGCCAAGCCGTCTCCCGTGTGCATGACGTCTTCCACTCGCGTGAGAAGTCGGCGACCGAGGCTTCCGCCTGGATGATATTCAGCGAAGTCTTCTTCCTTGAACCCGCGCCTCTTGAGAAGGCACATCGCGAGCGCATCACCGAGCGCGAGCGTCGCGGTCGAACTCGCCGTCGGCGCAAGCCCGAGTGGGCATGCCTCTTCGTCGACGCTGATATCGAGCACCACGGTGGAGGCCCGAGCGAGCGTACTCTTCATCGCACCAGTGATCCCGATCAGTGGAAGACCCTTGCGGGCGGAGAAACGAATGACGTCTTGGAGTTCCGGCGTCTCACCGCCGTTACTGATCGCAATGATCACGTCTTTAAGACCGACGACGCCGAGATCGCCGTGAGAACTTTCAGCGGGATGAAGGAATACGGCGGGTGTTCCCGTCGACGCCATCGTGCTCGCGATTTTTCGACCGATATGCCCGGACTTTCCCATCCCGGTGACAACGACTTTGCCTTCGCAACCCATGATGAGATCGACGGCCTTCACGAAGCTCTCGCCGAGCCGTCCTTTGAGAGATTGAATCGCGCGCGCTTCGATATCGAGAACGCGCCCCGCCTCTTCGAGATCACGGAACACTGAGGTACTCCTTGCGACGCGCGTTCTTGGAGCGTGCGACCGGATTCGCGTTCTTCGAGCGCGCGACTGATTTTGGCGTCTTCAGCGCTTTACGCTGGTTCAACGCGGCAGCAACGAAACTCTGGAATAGCGGATGCGGCGAAAGGGGCCGCGATTTAAATTCGGGATGGAACTGCACGCCCACAAACCACGGGTGGTTGCTGAGTTCGATGATCTCGACGAGATCGCGCTCTTCGCAGACTCCCGAGAGGGTCATTCCATGTTTTTGAAAGAGAGGACGATACTTATTGTTGAACTCATACCGATGGCGATGACGTTCGGTAATGTTGGTCTTTCCGTAGATTTCACGGACACGCGTTCCCGCGCCCAATGAACAAGGGTAAGAACCGAGCCGCATCGTTCCACCTTTGTCTTTGACGGACCGCTGCTCTTCCATGATATCGATCACGAAATTTCGTGATCCCTTATGATTCTCAAGGAACTCACGCGAGGTCGCATCTTTGATCCCGCAGACATCGCGGGCGAATTCGATCGCCGCAAGTTGCATACCGAAGCAGATGCCGAAGAACGGAATCTTGTTTTCACGCGCGTAGCGGATTGCGACAACTTTTCCTTCCGCTCCCCGTTCGCCGAAACCGCCCGGAACCAGGATGCCGTCAACTTCCTGAAGCGCTTGTTTCACGTTGTCATCGTTGAGAGTTTCACTATCAATCCAGACAACGTCGACTTTCGTGCTGTTGGCAATTCCGCCGTGAACAATCGCTTCGTTCAGCGACTTGTAGCTCTCCTTCAGATCGACGTACTTCCCGACGATCCCGATCGAGACGTGTTTCGAAGGATTTTTGAGAGTGCCTACAATCTTCGTCCATCCGTCCATGTCGGGAACTCGCGCTTCGAGGCCCAAACGCTCGACAACTCTCTCGTCAAATTTTTCATTGTGGAGCATGAGCGGAACTTCATAGATCGTTGAGCAATCGTATGCGCCGATGACCGCCTCGGGGCGAACCGAACAGAACAGTCCAATCTTCGCCTTGATGTCGGAGGGAATTTGACGCTCGCTCCGGCAAATCAAGAAGTCAGGCTGAATTCCGATCTCGCGGAGCTCCTTCACCGAGTGCTGTGTCGGCTTCGACTTGAGCTCACCCGCGGCGGCGATATACGGCACGTACGTGACGTGAACAAAAATTGAGTTTTCGTGACCGACGTCGACTCGCATCTGGCGAATCGCTTCGAGAAACGGCAAGCTCTCGATATCGCCCACCGTACCGCCGATTTCGACGATAACGCATTCGGCGCCTTGTGCGGCTTCGTAGATGCGAGATTTGATTTCGTCGGTGATGTGCGGAATGACCTGCACTGTTCCACCCAAGTAATCGCCACGGCGTTCTTTCGCGATGACGCTCTCGTAAACCTGACCCGTGGTCACACTGTTCGAACGATGAACTGTGATCGTCGTGAAACGTTCGTAGTGCCCGAGATCGAGATCTGTCTCGGCGCCATCTTCGGTGACGTAAACTTCACCGTGTTGGAGCGGCGACATCGTACCGGGATCGACGTTCAGGTACGGGTCGAACTTCATCAAAGTCACCTTGAGGCCGCGAGCTTCGAGCAGAGTTCCGAGACTCGCCGCCGAGAGCCCCTTACCGATCGACGAGACGACTCCACCGGTAACGAAAATAAACTTTTGGATGAGTTCGTTGTTCTTCGTGGCTTTTGCCGCGGCTCCGCGAACGGGCTGGCGTTTCCCAACGGCGCGACGAGTGCTCTGCATGCTCTCGGTCGCTTCTGTCGAAAGCACCCGTGGTTTTACGCTCTTCCGCTGCGCGCGGGATTTTTTTTGAGCCTTCTTCATGGCCTCATCCTCTTTCGGTTCTGGTCTTTAAGATCTTCTCAATTTTCTGTACATCATCAGGGGTGTCAACACCCCAGCTGTCGTGTTCGACGCGAACGACTTTGATACGCGCGCCGAGATAAAGCGCCCTGAGTTGCTCAAGCCCTTCCATCGTTTCGAGCACCGTGGGCGACTGCGCACAGAAACGCTCGAGGAAGCCGCGACGATAGGCATAGATTCCGATGTGTTTCAGCGCGCCCTCGATTGGATCGCTCGATTCGACCCGGGAGTAAGGAATCGGAAGGCGACTGAAATAGAGAGCTTCATCGCGCGAGTTCAAAACGATCTTAGCGGTCTGCATGGACGAGAGCGCCTCGAGATCGAGGCGGCGCCCAAGAGTCGCCATTTCAATTCCCTGATCATCTCGGAAAGGTGCGACCAAACGATCCAGCAGCGTTCCTTCGATCAGGGGCTCGTCGCCTTGTACGTTCACGATCACGTC
>SXSP01000407.1 GCA_005792225.1 Bdellovibrionales bacterium
CGACATCGGCCGTTTTCCTTTCGAATCCCAAAGCGTTCGCGTCAGGCATGAAAAGTTCGGCGAAAGTTTTTGTCGTCGGTCGAAAGTTCAAATCCGACGCAGAAAAACAGGCTGATGGCCGCACCATTTTGATTTCTCCGAACTCCGAACTCGCCATGGCGACCGTGATCCAAGAGTACTTTCTCAAGTCTCCCTATACGAACCGCGCGATCGAGGGCGTCCACCCATCCGCGACGGTCGCAACCGATGCCGTCCTCGGGCAAGGTGTACGCATCGGTCCGCACGCCTATGTGGGCCCCCGAGTGAAATTAGGCGCGGGTGTTTACATCGGGGCGAACGCCGTCGTCGAAGAGGACTCATCAATCGGCGACCAAACCGTGATCCACCCTCTCGCCTACATCGGTCACTCAACTGAAATCGGAAAACGCTGCGAGATCATGCCGAACGCCGTTATCGGCAAAGAAGGCTTCGGCTATGCACACGACGAAAAAGGAAATCACTACCGCATCCCTCATCAGGGCCGCGTTGTGATCGAGGACAACGTTCACATCGGCGCAACCTGCACCATCGATCGCGCGACGTTCCTCGAAACGCGGATCCAGTCCGGAACGATCTTCGACAATCGAGTTCACATCGGCCACAACAGCTCGGTCGGCCGAAACTCGATCGTCACCGCGGGACTACTAGTGGCCGGGTCGACGAAAATCGGAGCCAACTTCCTCGCCGGCGGCGGCTCCGTCATCTCCGGTCATCTTGAGGTCTGCGATAATGTTCAGATCTCGGGGCTCTCGGCCGTCGGTAAATCCGTTACCAAGCCGGGCGCTTACGGTGGAAATCCACTTCAACCACTGCAAGCTCACTTGAAAACACGCTCTTCGCTCGCTCACGTTTACGAGATGAGAAAACAAATTTCGATGATCTTAAAGCACCTCGGAATTAAGAGCGAAGAAAAGCCATCTGAAGATTAACCCTTCTTAGCGTCACCCAATTGGCGCGGCCCAAACGGATGCGGCAGAAGCTTTTGGAATTCGTGAACTCCGTGAATCCGCTCGAGATCCGCGATCCAGATTTTTGTCTCCGGCTCGAAGAACTCAGCCATCACTTGAAGACAAAAGGCGCAAGGGAACGCCGGATCCGGCGTATCGGTGACAACAACGATATCGGTAAAAGTCAAATCTCCTTCCGACACGGATTTTAAAATCGCCACGCGTTCGGCGCACACAGCTCCGCCGTAACTCGCATTCTCAATGTTGCATCCTTGAAAGACCCGCCCGCTCCCGGTCAGAAGAGCGGCTCCGACCTTAAACTTCGAGTACGGTGCGTGCGCACGCGATCGGGCTTCAACGGCTTTCTCGTGAGCATGGCGAATTTTTTCCGGCGGCTTTTGTGAGGTCATCCCGACGTCCTTTCCCTGACGGCTTCGCTCCAGTATTTTTGATGCCCAAACAAAAGTCACGCAGCACCAAATTCCCGGACCAAGACTTGGCCACGAGGGCGCTTCGGGTTAGAACGCGGGCAAACGATTTTACCGGGAGTGACCCATGTCCTACCAATTCTATAAGGTTCTCCATTATGTCGGGATCTTCTTGATCTTGCTTCCCCTCGGAGGCGCGTGCTTCCACATGGCCGCCGGCGGAACACGCGAATGGTCGCTTCGCAAATTCGCGGGCATGCTTCACGGAATCGGCCTCGTGCTCGCTCTCGTCGCCGGATTCGGACTCCTGGCGAAATTGCACCTGGGATTTCCTCCCTGGGCGATCGTGAAGTTCGTGGTTTGGCTCGCATTGGGCGCGGCGCCCGTGATGATCTACCGCAAAGGACAAATGGCGAAAACATGGCTCCTGGCCATTCTCGTCCTCGCGGTGCTCAACGGTTGGCTCGCGGTTTACAAGCCGGGCGGCGCTTCGGTCGAAACGCTGACTCCGCCCGACTCAACTTCGGTCCCCGACCAAGTTGAGCCGCAATAATCAGAACATTTTGTATCGGAGCAAGCGGCACTCGATGGGGCCGTTGTAAACGGGAAACTTCCGCTCGGCTTTCAGCTTCATCGCCGCTGAAAGCTCGGGCGCACCCGAAAGAACATAGCAGTCCCAACCTTTGAAGCTCGTCTTAAACGTGTGCGCGAGATCACGGTACGCATCGAGGAGCAGATCCTTCTCACCCAATCTCTCGCCATAAGGTGGATCGACGACGAGAAGCCCGGATTCAACGGGAGCCGTCAAAGTCTCCATGGGCCGACGCTCGAATTCCACGAACTCTTCCACATCCGCCGCACGCGCATTTTGTTGCGCGACTTTCAGCGACTGCTTGTCGACATCAAAGCCATAAAGTTTAAACGGCAACTCTGATTTTTCCTCGGCGACCGCTTCGCTGACGACTTTTTCCCATTCATCACGCTTAAAGCCGTTCAAGCGCTGAAACCCGAATGACTTCCGCAACAAACCAGGAGCGATGTTCAACGCGATGAGCGCCGCTTCGATCAAGATCGTTCCCGACCCGCACATCGGGTCGACAACGGGGCGATCACCCTTGTAGCCCGCCATGCGCAAGATTCCCGCGGCGACGTGCTCTTTCAAGTGAGCATCCGTCATCGCCACCCGGTATCCGCGCTTAAAGAGAGAATCACCTGAAGTGTCGATCGCGATGGAGAATTGGTTTTTCACCGCACGCACGACGATCTTGAGATCAGGCTTTTCAGTATCGACGTCGGGGCGCACATCAAACTTCTCCCGAAACTGATCGACGACGGCATCCTTCACCTTCATTGCGACGAATCGCTGATCGCGGAACGCTCCCGAATCACGAACGTGCGCATCGACCGAGATCTTTCCGGTCGCGGGAATGTACTTGGTGAAGTCATGCTTAAGAACATTGGCGTAAAGCTCTTCCGGCTTGTACGCGGGGAAGTCGAGCACGGGTAAAATGATTCGGGTCGCGATCCGCGAGCGAAGGTTTGCCCGATAACAATCGGCCCAGCTTCCCTCGAAGTACACACCGCTCGGGTGCTTGAGGACCTTCTGCAGGCCGAGCTCCCGAAGCTCCTCGTCCAAAACGTCGATCAAGCCTCTGGAAGTCATCGCAAGAAAACGCGCCATTTCACTAACCCTTCGCAAACAAAAGCGAAGGATTACCAATAAGCCATGCGCATATCAATACGACAAACTTTCAAAACGGGCCCCGAGGGCCCGCTTGAACTAAACTTCTTTGTATTGAGGCCCTCCGCCCCCTTCGGGCGTGGTCCAGTCGATATTGTCGAAGGGGCATTTCAAATCACAAGTTTTGCAATGAATGCAGTTCGTAGAGTTCACCTGCAGCCGCTTCGTGCCGGGGATTTCCTGATCGGGAACCATCTCGTACACGTTCGCCGGGCAGAAATGGTTACAGGGCGACTGGTACTTTTCATGACAAACATCCCGGCAAACGCTCGTGTTTGCCACGAGAAGGTGGCTCGGCGAATGCTCGTCGTGCATCGTGCCCGTCAAATAAACGCTTGAGAGCTTATCGTAGAACAGCTGTCCATCCGGTTTCGGCAGCTGATTCTCAGGCTGCTCCCAGGGCTTAGGACCCCAAGCATCGAGGACGGGTTCGGTGGTCTCATAATCTTTGTGCTCGATTTTCATGCGGGACCCGAGAACCCCGAGTCCGCCGGTCACTTCCAGCGCCGCCAAGAACGGCATCGAAGCGAAAACACCTTTCGAAAGCGTCTGGTGGAAATTCCTGGTCGGCCAGAGATCTTTCTTGATGATGCTCGCGTTCACCTTGGTCTCATACGACTTCAGCGTCTGCGCCGAAAAGTCGCCGGCAAGGATCGCCTCGAGAGTTGTTTCGGCAGCGAGCATCCCAGCCTTCATGCCGAGGTGAATTCCCTTCAGCTTCTTTACGTCGACCATGCTCGCGCTATCTCCAACGACCATGCAGCCGTCATGGTAGAGCTTCGGCATCGAGTACCATCCGCCGGCAGGAAGCGTCTTTCCACCGTACGCGATCACTTTTCCGCCCTTGATCATGTCGTAGACGAACGGATGAGTTTTCAGCTGCTGCAAATTTCTGTGCGGATCAAAGAGTGGATCGGTCGTATCGCAATAGCCCACCAAACCCACGATCACCTGATCGTTCGGAAGAGTGTAGATAAACGTTCCACCGATGCTCTTACTCAACGGGAAACCGACGGTGTGGATCACCTGCCCTTGCTCCACGGTTCCCGGAGGGCACTGAATGATTTCCTTTACCCCGAGTTCGTAAACATCAGGATTTCGGCCATCCATCAGCCCCAACTTCTTCGAGACCTGCTGAAAAAGAGATCCGCGAGTTCCCTCAGCGAAAATCGTGACCTTCGAACGAAGGAGCATGCCCGGCTCAAAATTCGCCTTGCGCCCGCCGTGCTTATCGAGACCCTTATCTCCGGTCCTCACCCCGACAACGCGCCCATCTTCATAGAGAGCCTCGACCGCCGCGAATCCAGGGAAGATATTAATCCCCTTCTCCTCACACTTCTGACCCAGCCAACGATTAAACTTCGAAAGCGAGATGAGATAATTGCCCTCGTTCTGAAACGGCGGCGGCGTAATGGGAGCCTTAATCTTCGATTTTGAGCTCAAGTAGTAAACCGCATCGTGCGTTACTTCGCACTCGATCGGGCATCCCTGCTCCTTGAAGTCAGGCATTAACTCCTGAAGCGAAACGGGATTCAAAACAGCACCTGAAAGCGAGTGCGCGCCAACTTCCGACGCCTTCTCCAGAACCGTGATCATCTGATCCGGGATGGGAGTTCCCGATCGCGTGCCCGCCGCGATCTCTTCATTGTGTTTCGAAATCAAATTCTGAAGGTGAAGAGCCGCGGACAGCCCCGCGACACCACCCCCGACAATCAGAACATCAACTTCCATTGTTTCGCGGACGATTTCTTCCGTCTGATGCATGTTCCCTCACCTTTTCTCGAGTGACTGGAGCAAACTATCGGAATGCCTCAGAAATGACAACAAGATGACAGGAAAATGAGAATCCCTCAGTCGTGGGAAGCGTCGCCACCAGAAGGAGCGACAGGTTGAGCGACACCGTCAGGAGAACGACTTGGCTGCGGCAGTGACGGCTGAACCGCGAGGTCCTGCTCTTCTCTTCCCCCAGCGTACGAACGATTTGAAGCCTTATTCGAAGCGACCGCGGCCGTCGGCGCCTGTGGCTCTTCATCCAAATCATCGATGAGCGCGAAGGCGTTCGATCCAATGAATCCTAAACCCAACATCCCCATGAGAGTTTTTTGGAATAAACCCACGCGGTCCTCCCTGGTCCGTAGCCCAAAATTTTTGTCGTGCTTAAATCATACGAGGCGGCGGTGGTTCTTCATAGGAATTTGCTCGCGAATCTTTCGTATCCGCTCTCGACTCAGCTCAGCCCTAAGAACCGGCCAGACCCCTGGCCCAACGACTTGGTCATCCATGCATTCGGCAACGATCACGCCCCAGGGATCGACGATTTCCGAATGCCCATAGGTGCGCCGAATTCCGCCTTCGGCACCCCGATGCTCACCACCCTGGGCCGCCGCAAGTACGTAGGCTTGCGCCTCAATTGCGCGCGCTCTCGTCAACACTTCCCAGTGCGCCCGCCCCGTTGGAACCAGAAACGCAGATGGAATGAGGATCACATCCACTTCCGCTCGCGCATAGCGAAGGAAGAGTTCGGGAAACCTCATATCGTAACAAATCGAACTTCCGATCTTCCAGCCCTTGATTTCGAAAATGGAAGGCTCTTGCCCATGCGCGAATGCATCCGACTCACGAACCGGCTTATGTCCTTCAACGTCGACGTCGAAGAGGTGAATTTTTTGGTAGTGATCGCGAACGGTTCCATCGGGCGAAAGAAGGAGCGAAGAATTATAAAGTTGCCCCTCTTTTTCAAGCGGTACGGAACCCAGATGCAAATGCGTTCCGTTCGTCTTCGCCCACGTTGAGAGAGTTCTCAACGCGGGATCGTTGAGTTTCATAGATGGAATTTTCTCTCCCTCCTTCACCCGGAGGTAGAGAGCGTTTTCCGGAAAACAAATCAGATCCGGAATCGCACTCCCGAGACTTTCCAACGCCTTCAAGATGAACTCGAGATTCGCTTGAACATCATCAACCGAAGTCAGCTGGCAAACCGCAACCTGCAGTGATTCCGATTGAAGACTCAATGACCCCTCACTGAATGGAGACTTCCCGACCCGTTGTCACAACGGCCGACTGAACGCTTCGACAGCTCCACTTTGACGTTTCAAGATTGTACTGGATGCTCTTCAAAATCGATTTGCACGTATCCAACGAACGATTGGTTCCAACCACTTCGTCCACGCCACCCTTAGAGTAGCTGACCGCGCACCCCGCGGGAGGTTTCTGTGCGGCCGGCTTCTGAGCAGCCATTCCGTTCGGAAGAATTTTGATCGTACGAACGTTCTTCTGGTTTTTGCAAAGAACAAAGGCCGAAGCCTTCTGATCGACGGCGGCGGATGCCCCGTGGAAGCCGAAAAAAATCAGCATCGAAATCGGAACGATCATGCGCATTCACATCTCCCGTACGGTTCACGTTTTGCGTGCTCTTAAATATATCGAACCCGCGTCACGAGAGGAATTCCGAAAAGGTCCTGATTCACTCAAAAAGTAAAAAAAAGAGGGAGACTCAGTCTCCCTCTTTTTCGCTCTCTGGCTTCAAGAA
>SXSP01000408.1 GCA_005792225.1 Bdellovibrionales bacterium
AGAAACTCGCGTCGGCCCACCGCAATCTCTGCGTCGTCGGCGACGAAGATCAGTCGATCTACAGTTGGCGCGGGGCCGACATCAATAACATCTTGGATTTCGAGAAGGACTTCAAAGACGCGAAGGTCGTGAAGCTCGAGCAGAACTACCGCTCCTCGCAGACGATCATCAACGCCGCGACTCACGTGATCCGCAACAACTCACAACGAAAAGACAAAACACTTTTTACGGAGAATCCCTCGGGCGATCCGATCATCGTCCGCGAGGAAGGAAACGAATACGATGAAGCTCGTTTCGTCGTCGGCGAAATCGCAAGCCTCATGAACGCGGGCGAAATTTCGGCCCAAGATATCGCGATCTTCTACCGTACGAATGCGCAGTCACGCGTTCTTGAAGAACAATTCCGTGCCCGCAACATTCCCTACCGCATTGTCGGCGGCGTGAAGTTCTATGAGCGGATGGAAATCAAAGACATCCTCGCTTACATGAAACTCATCTTAAATCCCTCGGATGACGTCGCCTTCAAACGCGTGATCAACGTTCCGGCACGCGGGATCGGAAAAACAACCGTTGACCGCGTCGAAGAATTCTCCGCCACGCGTGATGTCTCGATGGTCGAGGGTTGCGCCCTCGCCGTCGATCATCGCGAATTCAACGCCGGGGTCACGCGAAAGATCCGCGACTTCCTGAATCTTCTCGAAGACCTTCGCCAGAAAGCCGTGTCGTTGACCCTACCCGAACTCTACCACGCGATCCTCGACGGAACCGGCTACGTGCAACGGTTGAAAGAGGAAGACTCCGCGGAAGCCGAAGCGCGCATCGAGAACTTGGAAGAATTAGACAACGCCATCACCAAGTTCGCCCAAGAACGTGGTGAGGAAGGTTCGCTCCAATCCTTCCTTGAAGAGATGTCGCTCGTCTCCGATCAGGATAGCCTCGAGGATGCGGCCGAACGATCGGTGACGATGATGACTCTTCATATCTCAAAGGGCCTCGAATACCCCGTGGTGTTCGTCGTGGGACTTGAGGAAAACTTATTCCCCAGCTCCCGTGCCGCGGAAGAAAACGGAGATCCCACGGCGATCGAAGAAGAACGTCGCCTCTGCTACGTCGGCATGACCCGCGCCGAAAAAAAGCTCTTTCTCACGTACGCGCGCACGCGCAAGGTTTGGGGCTCCGAGCAAATGAATCCGCCGAGCCGATTCCTCAAAGAACTTCCAAAGGAAGGCGTCGTTCACCAGACGAGCGTTCAGCGACCGAAGTTCGTTGACCGCATGAGGAGTCGTTTGGGAAGCGGTGGCGGTGGATTCGATGATTTCGACTCGGGCTGGAACTCCACACCTCGTAAACAACATCCGTTGATGGCTGATCCGATGCCGAGCTACGAGGATTTCGGCGACGACTCGTTTGATTCCGACGAAGCCGGAGCGACTCTCAAAAAAGGAATGCGGGTGCGGCATCCCACTTACGGCGTGGGCTCGGTCTTTCAGACCGAGGGCTCCGGTCCCGACCTCAAAGTGAGCGTCGTCTTCGGAGATAATACGGTGAAGAAATTTGTGGCCAAGTATGCGAGGCTCGAACGCGTCTAGCGGGAGCGAGCACCTTTGAGTGCGTCCCACTCCGCAAGGTAGAGTTCCGCATCGATGGGTTTCACGATGGTTTCCGGCGCCGGATCGATGTATTCGGCGCGAACTCCGTCCCATCCTTCGAAGACGCGGCGTCGGCCCTCATGCGAAACGAGAAAGTCAGGCACAAGACCCGCTTTGCCTCCCCCATCCGGAATGTCGACCGAGAGATTCGGCATCGCGAGACCCGAGAGTCGTCCCCAAAGCTCGCGCTGGATCTCGATGGAATCATCGATCGACGTGCGCAAGTGATCCGTTCCCTCGCTCGGGTCGCACTGAAACATGTAGTAAGGTTTCGCGCGCAGATACAGAAGTCGACGCGAGAGCGCCTGAATGACCGCGGGATGGTTATTTACTCCGTTCAACAAGACGAGTTGATTGAAAACAGGAATCCCGTGATCCACAAGCCTCGTCACGGCATCCGCCGCCTCCCCTGTGAGTTCCCGCGGATGGTTGAAGTGAGTCATTAGATAAACAGGATGATATCGCCGAATCATCTGTACGAGTTGATCCGTCACCCGCATCGGGCAGACAACCGGCATGCGGGTGCCGATACGGATAATTTCAACGTGATCGATTGATCGAAGATCCGATAGCACTCTCTCAAGAATCGAATCCGAGAGGGTGAGCGGATCACCGCCCGAAAGGATGACTTCTCGCAGTCCTTGGCGACTTTTGATGTAGCTGAGCGCTTGATCGTATTCGGAGCTGCGAACGAAAGCCTGATCGCCTCCGGTAAAATGCTTGCGCGTGCAGTATCGGCAATAAACCGAGCAAGTGTCGGTCACAAGGAACAACAACCGATCCGGATAACGGTGGATGATTCGCGGCGCCGGGTTGTTTTTCTTTTCACCCAGGGGATCAAGCATCTGCTGTGCGCCCGTGAAGAGCTCACGCGCTGAAGGCATCAAGATTTTTCGAATCGGATCGTGAGGCCCGCCGGCTAATGCTGCATAATAAGGAGTGGAGCGAATCTGAAAGAGTTCGCCCCCGCCGTGAAACCCTTCTTCTTCGTCAGCCGTGAGATCCAATACCTTCGCGAAATCCTCTCGCGTTCTTAAGGAATGACGGAGCTGCCAAGTCCAATTCAACCAATCTGCTTGAGTCACGCCGTGAGGAACCGGCGTGGCGGGAAAAACGAGTTTCATGCTGAGCACCAGAAACCAAGGCTGGCCCGCGTTTTCAAGAAGTTTCTGTTGGATTGAGGGGCAAGCGCGCTCAGTTTGGTCATTTTGCCGGGTTTTCCCCGTTACTTACCTGACGTCTTCTAAGTGGTGGAGATGACGTATGAATCAAACTCCAAGTGGGGACCCACGTCGGTCCCTTTAACACCCGTCGAACTTTCAGCCACAACGTTTTTGCGAGGTGAACCCATGGATTTCGAGGACTTGCGTGACTTCACTTCACGGCGTGGCTTTTGGAATGAGATTCGATGACGACGAACGGGCCCGTGTCCTGTGAGGAGGATCGAATGAAAAACAGACTCTCGAAGGAGAAAGCGCTAAAGGGGCTCTTACTTGTCGCTCTTGGCGTCAACGTCTCCTGGAATCATTTCGGAAGCTCTGTTTCGTCAGGCGATTGGGCGAGCGAGGTCGTGAGTTCACAACCGGCGGCTCCCACGACATCTTCCCCACTTTCGATGTCACCGAACGCGGTATCGGTCCAGCGACCCGACCTAAAACAGCCTCCCGTTAAAGTCGTCGTGCGTGGTCAAAACGCTGGTAAAGCCCCCGCTCAGCCTCCGCCGAAACCCGCAGAACCGGCAAAGCCGGCTGAGCCCGCAAAACCTGCCGAAGTCGCAAAATCCAAAACTCTCACGGGCAAGATGATCGTCTGCAAGACAACTCTGCACATCGAGTATTCGGAAAAGCGAGACGGTGGAAAGGTGCGCACCGAAATTTTCGTTAAAGAGCACATAGCTCCTCGCGATGCGGAAGATGGAATGGGTTCGTTCGCGCTCGAAGCCGAAGGTGATCTCGAATCCAACGGAATCGTCCCGCAAGGCACACAGCTCTCGGAGTCGGAAATCACCGCAAAGAAGGGCCTGGATCTCTCAGTGAAAGAACAAGCGATGGAGAAACTCTCCGAAATCGGGCGTTGCGAAACGGCGCGCCCACCTGTCGCTTCGGGAGCGCGTGAACCCGTTCGCGGAGGCGGAAGCCAGCCCGAGCGCATCGAACCCGAACGCAACGAACCCCGCGAACTCACACCCCAACAAAAGAAAGCCCTCGACGCTAAGATTGCGTCCTGCCAAATAGATGCGCAAACACACCGTCGCCTCTCGGGCGATGACAAGCTGACTTGCCAGATGGAACAACTCGAACGCCTCTCGGATGTCGATCCCGACGATCGCCGTTCGAAACAAAGAGCCGAACGCAACCTCGATAAACTCGTCAAGAGCCAACTCGCTCCCGCACTCAAGGCCCGATTAATGAGCACGGATCCCGACAAAGTGGCCGCGGCCCAAGAGATGCTTGATGATCTCGTCGACCGCGTCGAAGAAGCCGGAACCACCATCGGCGCCGATAGCCAACTTGTCTCACGCCTCGTGAATAACTTGAAAGCAATCCGCCTCGGAGCTGAAACATATCAGCGCACACTGGAGTTTCAGGAAGACGCGAAACTCTTGGCTGAAGATCTTCGCTCTTCACGCTCGGAATACGGCGGAATTCAGCCCGAGATGTATCGCAAGCACTACGAACTCCAATCGCGCATGCATCAGGAACTCGGCGCCCTCTACAACCAGCTTCAGACCGCGAAATCGTATCAGATCATCACGAATAGTGATTTCAGCTCATTCACTTCGCCCTACGTGGAATTGGATCGCACGATGCGCGGTATGCTCGGAACCGCGGGCCAGGCGAACTCGCAACTTCCCTACGGAGTCGCTCCGTTCGGTGGTCAACCCTACGGACAACAACCAAACGGCCAGCAACCATACGGTCAATCACCGTTCGGTCAACCTCAGTACGGAAATTCTCCGCTCATGAATCGCCCGATGGCTCCTGGTTTTAATCAACCTGTGTATGGTCAGCCGCAACCCTACTCGCCGTCGCCGATGATGCAACCTCAACAACCGTACTACGGCGGCGCTCCGATCATGCAGCAGCAACCTTACGGCGTGAGACCCGGCGTGTACCAGCAACCGTACAATCCCGCCCTTTACGGCGGAAACCAAATGGGTCCGCGCTTTTATAACTCGACCCTGCCCCGTGCGAACGGCCTGAATTCGACATTCGGACCCGGCGCACTGAGCTCACCCATACGCTAAATAAATCTTAGAGAGTCCCGACCCCCCAACCCCCCATTGATCCTCGCAGGCCAGGACGGCCTGCATTTTTCTAACTGGTCCCTTTGATTGTTGTTGATCGACGTAGCGCTAAGGAACTGGCCGTGTGCCAGCTCGCCGTCCGTTCAACCGTCGCTCACGATTCGAGCCGCCTACCGAAGGGTACCGCATGGGGGTTTTCCGGATTGTCTGCATTTTGAGGAATAGAAATCAGGACCGGCGGGTTCAACAACACTCAAGTGGGCCACTTAAAAAAACCAGGGGGAATTGCTTCCCCCTGGGGCCCTGCTCCGCCATATGAAAATCAAGATGGTCAACCAGTTGCTTTCAAAGTTGCTCGTACAAGATGCTCAACTAAGATGCGATCAAAAGCTAATGGCGGCCTTGGTTACGATTCCGTAAGCGAACTTGTTCTCGAAACCGCTTGATCCACCCTTCCAGGCTTCGCCGGGAAGGAGGGCGCCGATTTCGGTGATCCACGTCAAGCGCTCGAGCGGCTTGTACGTGCCGTTCAGATCAAGCTCGTAGCCGAGCGGAGACGCCGTATTTGCACCGCCCCCGATCGGAGCTTTGTTGCGC
>SXSP01000043.1 GCA_005792225.1 Bdellovibrionales bacterium
CCGATTTATGAGCCGGGGCTAGAGGAACTGATGCGCCAGTCGCGCTCGCGTCTCGAATTTACAACCGATCTCCCGAAGGCCGTTCGAGAAGCCTCAATCATTTTTGTAGCCGTGGGAACACCCGAAAAAGCGGATGGGAGCGCCGATCTCGGTCCCACAATGGCCGTGATCGAATCGATCTGCGCAGCTGCCAACGGAAAGAAGTTTGTCGTCTTAAAGAGCACGGTTCCCGTTGGTACCGCAAAACTCGTTCGCGAGAGGATCGCGAAATTGACCTCTCACCCGATCGAGATCGTCAGTAATCCTGAGTTTTTAAAAGAAGGCGCCGCAATCGACGACTTCTTACGTCCCGACCGCGTGGTGATTGGCTGCCAATCGACGGATGCCGAGCAGGCCATGCGCGATCTCTACGAGCCGTTCGTAAAAAACGGTAATCCGATCTTATTTATGGATAATACGTCGGCCGAGATGACGAAGTACGCGGCCAATGCGTTCTTGTCGGTGAAGATCAGCTTCATCAACGAGTTGGCTCTCCTCGCGGATAAACTTGGGGCCGACGTCAATATGGTTCGTCAGGGTTTCACGAGCGATCGACGGATCAACCCTGCTTTTTTCCATCCGGGCGTGGGCTTTGGTGGAAGCTGTTTTCCGAAGGACGTGAAGGCCCTCGTACACACGGGAATGGCGGCAGGAGTTCCGATGCAACTCGTGCAGGCCGCCGATGAAGTCAACGATCGCCAAAAACTCGTTTTGTTTGAGCGAATGAAGGAACACTTCGGAAATTTGCGCGGAAAAACGATCGCGATGTGGGGACTGGCGTTTAAGCCGAGGACCGATGACGTCCGCGAAGCACCGGCTCTTCATCTTATTGAGAAACTCGTTGAAGCTGGCGCGATTGTTCGGGCGTACGACCCCGTCGCAATGGAAACAGCTCGACAAGGAACGAAGGCGGCCTTTACCGCTTGCTCCTCCGCGAACGAAGCTCTCGAAGGCGCCGACGCGCTCGCAATCGTTACGGAATGGAACGAGTTCCGCACGCCTGAACTCGATGAATTAAAAGCGCACCTTCGCACCCCGACGATTTTTGACGGCCGAAATGTTTTGGATCCCGCGAAGGTAACGCAAGCTGGCTTTACCTACTACTGCATCGGCAGGCAAATCGTGGGCGCGCGAGCAAGTGGCGGGACCGAAGATCGGCGCAAGGGCGAGCGCCGTGCGGGAGGAACGCTTTGAAACGAGCGTTAGTCACAGGTGCCGCGGGATTCATTCCGAGTCATCTCTGTGATTTCCTTCTTGATCGTGGTTACGAGGTCATCGGGCTCGATAATTTCGTGACGGGCCGCCGGTCCAACCTTGAAGCGGCGCTCAAGCGCGGGATGAAGTTGATCGAACACAACATCATCGATCCGATTCCGGAAAGCCTCGTGACCGGCCAAATAGATGAGATTTACAATATGGCATCTCCGGCGTCTCCCGTGGATTTTGCCAAGATGCCCTTGTTTATCTTGGAGACCGCAGCGCGCGGTCATCGCCACCTCCTTGATCTCGGCCGGCGTACGGGGGCGCGAGTTTTGTTCGCGAGTACGAGCGAGGTTTACGGCGATCCAGAGGTGCATCCGCAAGTCGAGAGCTATTTCGGAAACGTAAATTCCGTAGGTGTTCGTTCGTGCTACGACGAAGCCAAACGTTACGGAGAGGCTCTCACCGTCGCTTACACGCGTGAGCATCGTCTCGAAACGCGGATCGCGCGCATCTTTAACACTTACGGCTCACGTATGCGGCCCGATGATGGACGCATCATTCCGAATTTCTTTATGCAGGCTCTTCAGGGGCAACCTCTCACCGTTTACGGTGAAGGCTCGCAAACACGAAGTTTCTGTTACGTGAGCGATCAGGTTGAGGGCTTGTACAAGTTGATGACGAGTTCGGAGACGCGGCCCGTGAACATCGGAAACCCGATCGAACGAACGGTCCTCAAGATCGCGAACGAGATCAATGCCCTTTGCGGATCGCGCGTGCCTTTGAGAAATCTCCCGCTGCCCGAGAACGATCCGAAGCAACGAAAACCCGATATTTCGCGCGCGGCTTCGTCTATCGGCTGGGTACCGCGAGTGGATCTCGAGACGGGTCTACGTGAGTGCTTGAGCTATTTCCGCGAGGAACTCAAGCGAGCGCCGGGCGGCATCGTCACGCCGACGGCTTAATTTCCGGTTTGTAGCTTCCGCAGCGTTTGCGCGGCCTTTGCGAGCTGGGCATTAAGGCCCGGCGATAACTCTCTCGCGTCAATGAGAACGAGACCGCGGATGACCTCCGCGGCTTCTCCCCTCCTCGCGAGCCACTCCGAGATTCTCGGATTCACCCAGCGGCAAGGACTCGTCGATTCGAGTTTCGATTCCTGACCGGCTTCGGTGGTTGTGATTCCCATCATCCGCGCGACTTCATCAATGACGGCGGATCCATCAAACTCGGGACTATAGAAAACGGCTCGGTCGTAAACACGGCGCTCGTCCGCCTTAAAATACGGCCTGAATCCTTCGGGGAGCTGACTTTCAAACTCAATCACTTTTGTTTTGAGGTCGGTGTCGGTGAAGAGTTCTCGCTCGGCAGTTTCTCGCGAGACGGGCTTCCACGGGAGCCGAGAGACGACCGGGGGAAGAACTCGGCAACGCTCACCTGCCACGACAAGTGCACGGTCGGGACTGAGGGAAAGGATTCTCACTTCAAAGGGCGCGGGTCGATCAAAAGTGCCGTAGTGGAAACCAGCGTGCATCGTCGCGATC
>SXSP01000409.1 GCA_005792225.1 Bdellovibrionales bacterium
CACTGAGTAACGCGGCCTCCTTGAACGACCAGAAAGAGCGGAATCTCTCGTACCGTGATGGTGCCGCCGCCCTGGCGAGAGTTCTTCTGAAATATCATCTTTAAACTTGCGACGGCGGTATTGGCCGTAAGGCGCGTGATGGGAATGAGTCGAATATCCTTCGTGATGAGATCGTGCTGGCCGAGAGGTTGCCCAACGGTAAGAATGTTTTTTCCCTTAACCCCCAAGGAATTGTAATAGTCGAGCGTCGTAAGCGGAGTGCCATCCGGATTCGAGTCCGAAAAGGGAGCGTTTCCGATGATCCTTGAGCAATACCGATCGTTGTTCAAAAATGCCGCCTGCACGTTCTCCATGAGTGAAGAAAGCGTCAGATTTTGGATTTGGTCACCGGTCGCGATCGACGAAATTCCCGCCCAATAGACAATCGCGCTCGCAACGAATCCGATAATGCAAACGGCGGCGATGACTTCCAGCGCGGCAAAGCCGCGTGCGCGACTCATCGGCTTCATGGATTGACCGCCTTTATGAGTCTCTTGGAATCGCTATCGCAAAAACGTTCGCCGGGACGAAAAATCGTATTTTCACCCTCGTCGCGGCCACGGCACAGGTGATCTTCGAGTGCGAAGAGTCGAGGATCGTCGGGCCTGGGGTAAGTCGAGGCGTAACAACGCGTGAACTGCCCGCCGGCGTCGGCGACAAATAAGAAGGGAATGCGGATCATTTGTCGGCCCCCTTCGGCCGCGAGTGAGCGGACCGCGACGCGAAGTTCAGAGAAAAAAGAATTCTCGGCCGCCACGGCGGCCACCGGAGGAGTCATCGAGATGCTCTGGACAACGAGAAGATTAAACTGCGAATCCTTGGCGAGCACCGCCTTGCTGCTCGAAGGAGCGAAGAGCTCGATATTCCCTTCAGTTGCCTTCTGGGTTAATTCGCTGACGGATGCGCCGAGCCCTCGAGAGTTGAGGTTGGACTGACAAACGGTCGCATCCGAAAAAACCATCTCGAGCATCGTTCTCATCGACGTCGTCTCCACCCGCGCACGTGCAAGGGCGTTGGCTTTGGCCTGACTCGCGCTTCGACTAAGGACCAGCATGAAGACGAAGCTCGCCATCATGCTAAACAGCATCACCATGAGGAGCATCGAGCCCTTTTCTGATTGGTGTGAAGTTTTGCCGGTCGTGCGGACCGCTGTCGAAAAACCATGCATGTGTTCATTCTATGGAGGATTTTCGAAACATTCCAGAAATGTGAACGCAATGATTCAAAGACAAACAACGCGAGTTTATTTGGCCGCTCTGGATGTATGTCTTGGTTAAAAAAATAGGGGTGGGGACGGCGAGAACGGTGTGGGGTAGTTTCTCGCCGTCCCTCACATGGGGTCGGATTTGATTTTTCGTATCGGTTGTCCCTTTTTACAGGGCACTTGACCGATCCGCTTCTGCCGTCACTCGCTGCTCATGTACTTAAGTTACTCGGCCTTCGATTCAACATCCGCTGATGAAGATGAGCTGATAGAAAAATCGGTCCATCCGGATCATTTCGAGAAGGAAGGTCGAAACCCTCCATGTTTCCGTGACGATCGCCGATACAAATTAAGGCCTCCTTGAAGGCAAGTCTCGATTTGAGTCGTTCTATTTTGAGGAAATTCGCGTGAAGCGCCTCGATGATCTCGATATTTTGGTCCGTCAGGGTGAGTTCGCGGCCGTTGAGCGCGTGCTGAACGAACTCACGATCAAGAGGATTAAGCGAAACGAAGCGGTTCGCTACGCGAATCTCGCGAAGCGCGTGGGAAAGCCTTTGATGGCTCTCTCGATTTTGAACCCGATCATCCGGGCTGCATCTCCGCTCGAGGTTCCGCCGACCGAACAAGAGAAAATGGAATACGCAGATAGTCTCAGAAAAGTCGGCGCCATCGCCGAAGCCGAGCAGCTTCTCCATGGTATCGACGAGTTGAGGTTTCCCGAAGCATTGATGTTCAAAGCATACTGCTCAATCTCGCGCTGGGAATACGAGAAAGCCATTCCACTCCTGGAGAGGTACATCCAAATTCCAACCATCGCACCCTACGCGGGATTGGCGGCTCGCCTCAATCTCTCAGCCGGCTACGTGGCGGAGAATCGACTCCAGGACGCCGCGCGCGTGCTCGGTGAACTGCGCGAGATCGCGGGGAAAGAGAAACATTGGCTCATCCTCGGAGGCACGCTTGAACTCTCAGCCCAGGTCCAAATTCGCGGCGGCGATTTTGATGAAGCTCTCCGGATTCTCGGTGAGTCCGCGGAAACTTTGAAAAACGCGGGCCACATACAAAGGCTCTGGGTTTCAAAGTGGACGGCGATTGCAAAGAGTTTTAAGAGCGGCCGGGTCCTACCGGAACTTCGGGAAGTCGTTAATACGGCCGCGAAAGCGCACAACTGGGAAACGATTCGTGACTGCCTCTACTACGAAGCGCTGATCGCCCGCGATGGCGAGCTCATGACCCGAATATACTTCGGAACTCCCTACAGAAGTTTTCGAAACAAAATAGCCTCAACGGCGGGTGAGTGGCTCTCTCTCCCGGAGAGATACACGGATCATCACAGCTTTGGAGTCACAAAGAAGATCATCCATGTGAGTGAAGGAACGATCGACGGCAATCAAAAGCTCTTTAACGCAGGCCAGGTTCTTCATCGACTCTTCGGCCTCCTCGCTCAAGATTTCTTTAAACCTCTGCCGGTGGTTGAGACCTTCGGTCGACTATTTCCTGAGGAGTACTTTAATCCGAGCACGTCCCCTAATCGCATTCATCAGGCGGTCATGCGCCTCCGAAGGCTCCTCCTAGGAGAAGATGTCGATGTTCAGATCACCGAGATCAACGGAGCCTACCGAATCGAGAGCGGCCCCACGGCCGCAATTTGTCTCCGGCGAGAGAATGAACCGCTCGATGCCCGCATCATCAAACTCTCGCGCGTCCGAAAGGAATTCGGCGCTTCCGAATTCAACGTCCAGCAGGCGCAAGTCATCCTCGGCGACTCACCCGCCACCATCAAACGCCTCGTTCGGTGGGCGGTGGAGGATGGGCAGCTCAGCGTGGTCGGCGCAGGCCCAAGGACCCGCTACCGATTCTCAGCATAGTCATCAGGCCATGTCAGTGGAGCAAATCTTCCGGTACCCGGCCTCCATTGGCCGCGAGTCTCGAGAGAACTTGCTTCTGCAACCAAATGTTCATGGTCGCCGAGTCGCTCATGTCACCGGTGTAATTCAGTTCACGGGCGAGCTCTTTGCGGGCGGGCAGACTGCTATCGAGCCCGAGAACTTTCATGAGATCAACAATCGATGTTTGCCAGTTCAGCTTCTCGCCGTGCTGACTCGCCATCTGGCTGAGAACCGCATTGACATCCACCGGCGCAACTGACGCCTGGGTGACCTGCTGAGCCGCTTGCGGCGCCATCGTCGCCGGAGCAGCCGCATTGGCCACGGCGGGATGGGTGTGGGGAAAGATTTTTCCGATGATAGATCCAAAGATGCTCATACAAACCTCCGCATCCGATGAGCCTATGCTCATCCCCAAGACGCACAAACAAAGAGGAGAAGTGATTCGGAAACTACAACCGGCTTGAACAAGTCGTCATTAAATCTCCCCGCCGTGAGGCCTGATGTCACGAACGCCAGTGGCTTCCGCTAAACAACCAGGATTGGGTTTTCGTTTTGAAACGAGGGAGAGATGGCAAAAACTACGCTCGATAGCATGGAGAACTGTGACCTTTTTAATGCTCCTGACGGGGCTGAGATTCTTCCCAAGCTCGATATTCGTCGCTCCCGATTCCGCAAGGATCGAATTCCCGTTGGATGTCGGGAGGTAAAGCTCGCAATTCTCCAGACGCGAACTTGATCGGTTCTCCGGTGACCCTATCAAAAGCGTGAAAAGCAGGACACTCTCCGTTTGAACCAGATGTAATAAGCACAAACCGCTCGATCCATTTAGCCTTTGCATAATCATGTGGCGTTAAGCGGGGTTTAAAGCGCGCTAATGTCTTGCCGGTCGGATCCAAGTACTCGATCACTTCGATTCGGTAACGCAATTTGTTCGTGTCGATGAGCTGAGGTTCGATGCCCATCCAGTAATCTAGCGCCCGCAGCCATCCAGGCCCCATGGAGACAACGCTTTCTCCGGTTTCGCTCCTTGCAATGATCGTGTCGACGTAGCGCTTGGAGAACGCAAAATAACAAAGTGCGATTCCACTCAAAATCAAGACTGCGAACACAATTTTGCGCGGCGGCCGTCCTTGCATGCTTTTGATTAAGCCTCACTTGAAGCCCGCCATCAATCAGGTTTGTTTTGCATCCAAGAAGCAGTGATGTTGCGATCCGAAGTGCCGATAACGGCATCTTAGCTTTTTCCCGTAAACTGCACCTATTTGATCTTCGTTCGAAGCGACGAGAAAAATTGGTGTTCGCGACAGTTATGCCCGCAGCCGAAGGCCGCCGGTGGCGGGCTTTGGTGCGGAGCAAGCGCGAGTGGGTCTCGGAGGTGCTCGCACCGTAGAGAACCCCGAGCGCCTAGGAAGTGGCGGCTCGATGCCGCCATTTCCGCGTCCTGTCCCCGTGAGCGCAGATCGAAGAAAAAACTCAGTTGAAACAAAAAAGGAAAAATTGGTGTTCGCGACAGTTATGCCCGCAGCC
>SXSP01000410.1 GCA_005792225.1 Bdellovibrionales bacterium
CCATTGTCATGCGGACGTCGGCGACTACATCTACGAGGAAGAAACCGAACGGCTCGAAGACGTCGAACTGCGCATCGGTCGCAACATCGTCTTTAAGCTTGAGCCCGACTTTCACCGCGAGCAGTACGAGATTTTCACCCACTGAGACCCGCTTGCCAGCTCGCACGGTAAGATCAAGCCCGTGAAGTTACGGGCCTTTTTGCCATAGATGGCGACATTCGGGGGCAAAAAATAATTGCGCCGGTGCCTAAAATAAGATGCTGAATTCATTGACAATCAACTATGCGGCGTGGCAGTTAATTGCCCTTCGTTCGAAAAAAAGAAGTTCCACAGGAGAAGAAGATGTACGCGATCATTCGCGCCGGCGGTAAGCAGTACAAGGTGCAGGCAGGCGACACAGTCCGAGTCGAGAAACTCGAGAAAAACCTCGGCGATACTTTCGATTTGGCTGAAGTTCTCATGGTTGGCGGCGATAAAACCTTCGTAGGCGCCCCGCTCGTTCAAAACGCGAAAGTCACCGTGACGGTGACTCGCCAGGCGAAAGCTCCCAAAGTCGTCGTCTTCAAGAAAAAACGTCGTCAAGGTTACCGCCGCATGCACGGTCATCGCCAGCTCTTCACGGAGCTCTTCGTTGAGTCGATCACGACTCCGGAAGGCCAGAAGTTCGCGACGGATAAAAAAGCTCAAGTCATCGATCCTGCTAAGATCCAAGCTAGGAAAGAGGCTGCAGCCGTAAAACAAAAAGAGACAAAAAAGACGAAGTCTTCTACTGTAGAGACTGAAGTTTCAGCAGCTCCCAAGAAAAAGGTCGCGAAGAAAAAAGCGGCTGTCAAAAAGACTGCTAAAAAGGCGACAGCTAAAAAAGCCGGCGCTAAAAAGACAGCAAAAAAATCTAAGTAATTCTCAGAGTATTGAGTCGAGAACACGGAGTAAGTCATGGCAAGTAAGAAGGCCGCAGGTAGTACGCGAAACGGACGCGATAGTGCTGGAAAACGCTTGGGCGTAAAACGCTTCGGCGGTGAGACTGTTCGTCCTGGAACAATCATCATTCGTCAGCGTGGAACCAAGTTCCACTTGGGCAACAACGTAAAAATGGGCCGTGATTTCACGATCTACTCTGTAATCGATGGCCAAGTGAAGTTCGAGCGTCTCAGCAAAGAGCGCACGAAAGTCAGCGTTTACCCTGCAGACGCAGCGAAAACGGCGTAATTACCCCTCGGGGTCGTTACAAAATTGCAGCAAACATAATAAGGCTGGCGGCTCGCCGGCCTTATTTTTTATTCTCACGGCATTATGAAATTCGTAGATGAAGTCTCCATTACAGTCAGGTCCGGCAAAGGTGGCCCGGGCGCCGTCAGCTTCCGTAAAGAGTCGATGGCTCCGCGTGGCGGTCCCGATGGCGGCGATGGAGGCCGCGGCGGAAACGTTTACTTCCGCGTGAATCCACAGCTGAACTCGCTGCTCAATTACCGATTCAAGAACAAGTACTACGCCGAAGATGGTCAGCCCGGAAGCGGACGGAACATGTCGGGGCCCGCAGGCCTCGATCTCTTTCTTGAGGTTCCTCCAGGGACGATCGTGAAGAGTCAAGAGGACGGGGCGGTCCTCGCCGACCTCAGCGAGCCGGGAGACTTCCTCTTCCTTGAAGGCGGACGCGGCGGTAAGGGAAATTACTTCTTCCGTACGAGCATCAACCAGGCTCCCGAGCACGCGCAGCCCGGTGAGATGGGCCATACTCGTGCCATCCATTTGGAGCTGAAGCTCATCGCCGACGTGGGTGTGATCGGTTACCCGAACGCGGGGAAATCGACTCTCATCTCGGCGATCTCGGCCGCACGTCCCAAGATTGCGGATTACCCGTTCACGACGTTGGCTCCGAACCTTGGCGTTGTCAGTGTTTCCGATGATCGCACGATCGTCGTCGCCGACATTCCGGGACTTGTTCCCGGAGCGCATGAGGGGATTGGTCTCGGAACTCAGTTCCTACGTCATATTGAGCGCACGAATCTCTTCGTGCACTTGATCGACGCGAGTGAAACTTCGGGCCGCGACGCGCTTCAGGATTATCACGATATCATGCACGAGCTTCGTGAGTACGATCGCACGAAGGGTCAAGAAGTCGAAGGGTACCGGACCCTCGGTGACCGCACGCAGATCGTTGTGCTAAACAAAATTGACGCTCTCTCGCGCGATCGCAAAGAAGAGATCGCGGAGCGTTTTCGTCGAATCGGCATTCAAACAATGCAGATCTCGGCCGCAACGGGACAAGGTGTGCGCGAACTCGTGTTCGAGATGGGCCGCCGGGTCTTCGAAAAAAGAAGTGAAAAGGAAAGCCAATGACGACAGAGAACAAACGCATCGGGATTTTTGGCGGCTCTTTCAACCCCATTCACATGGGACACGTGAACGTTCTGACGACCGTTCGCAGTCGAATGAATCTCGAAAAGATCTACGTCTTGCCGGCCGCTCAGAATCCATTGAAGCCGGCGACGGAAGGTCCCTCGGACGAACAGCGTCTGGAAATGCTTCGTCGCGGTCTTGACGAGTTTCCCTTCCTCGAAGTGGATGATCGCGAAATCCGTCGCGGGGGTGTGAGCTACACGGTCGATACGATCGAAAGCTTCGCGAAGACGAACGCTCCTGAAGATCTTTACTTGATCGTGGGGCTCGATGCCTTTGAGGAATTCGATAAGTGGAAGAATTTCGAGCGCATCCTGACGCTCGCGAATTTGATCGTCGTCACTCGTCCCAATCACTCGCTCCCTTTCGGAGAAGGTGACCTTCCCGAAGGATTGCGTCCTCTGGTCGCCGCGTTTGATCGCCAGTACGTCGCGCTCACGACGGGACGTTCAATCGAGTTCGTGCGTCTTAACGACCTCGACATTTCGGCGACGGATGTTCGCAAACGCCTTCGCTCGAACCGAAACGTTGATCGTCACTTGAGTATCAAGGTTGAGGAGTACATACGCGAGCAAGGGATCTTCGCTCCGCTCGGCCCCCGCATTGGTGACTACGAGGCTTTCACGCGCTTCTGCGCCCAAGCTCTTTGGGATAAGAAAGCGATCAACGTTCGGGGTTTCGATCTCCGCAATACGGAATCAGCCACCGAGTTCACTTTAATTGCCTCGGGTACCAGCACACGTCACGCGACGTCGCTCGCCGATGCCGTTCAGAGGGCGGTGAAGGAAGAATTCAACGTTCTTCCCCAGAGTGTTGAGGGAGCGGGCGAAGGTCGCTGGGTTCTCCTCGATTACGGCGCGCTCATCGTTCACGTTTTCTACGATTTCGTCCGCCAGGAGTATCGACTCGAAGATCTGTGGAAGACGGGCCGCGACCTGGGCCTGCGTGAAGAGATTCCCGCCAAGGCGACATGAAGCTCGCATTCGTTTTCGTCGGAGGGCAGAAGGAGCCGTGGCTTGAGGAGTTGACCGAAAGCTACCGAAAAAAGCTCGGCTACTTTTGTCAGACGGAAATTATTCGCCTTAAGCCATCCAAACAAGCGCGTGCCTCGGCAGAGCAGAAGCTGCTTGATGAGACGGGCGAACTCATGCGAGTGATCAAGAAAGACGATCTGCTCGTGGTCTGCGACGAGCGCGGTGATTCCGTCGACTCAAAAAAATTCTCGCAAAAATTAGTAAAGCTCTTCGAGCGCGGACGACCCCGAGTGGTCGTTCTCATCGGCGGCGCGTTCGGATTCGGTGCGGAGATTCGCGAGAGGGCGGATTGGACTTGGTCTCTTTCTCCTCTCACTTTTAATCATCACATTGCGCAGGCCGTAGTGCTTGAGCAGACCTACCGCGCTTTCGCGATCTGGAAGAATCTCCCTTACCATAACGAATAACTGGCCCGCGACTTGCCTAGAAGGCAGGGGTGGACCAATCAGAATCGATTTACAGACACCCGACCGATGATTCGATCGTACTTCGGACAAAGCCGGATCGAATTCTTCACGAGCGCCGAAAGCTCGATCGCATGCTCCGGTGGATCAGAACCTGCGCGGGATGCCGATCCTGCCTTCCTCCCATCGACAGGCTCTGTGAGAGTTGTTGGCGACATTTGGAGCGCCTCCGTAACCGCGGGGATTGGCTTCGGCAGGAAGGGTATCCGTTTCCGGTTTACTCCCTTCTGACCTGGACTGATCAAAATGACGCCTTTGTTCGGCCGTTCATTTACAGTTTGAAAGGGGGGTACGCGGTTGCGGCCTTTGAAAAGCTTATCAACCTGCTCGTTTTCGAGAGACGTTGGCAACGTGAGAACGAGCGCCCCGTGTTTGTTCATCCGCCGCCCTCGGGGTCACGTGCGGACCACTCCAGGCTCTTAGCGTTGATGATGGCTGAGTATTGGCAGGCGCCCTTGACGGAACTCGAGTGGGATTCCAGCTCGAAAATAGCCGGCCAAAAGCAATTAACCGCAGGAGAGCGAACGAGGCGCCGCTTTCTCCCGGCATTGGGTGAGGCAGTTTTTTCACCCGCCACCGTCACGAGGGTTTTCGTGGATGATGTGATTACCACGGGAGCAACCGCCATGGCGGCTTACATGGCTTTGGGAAACCCTGAACGATTCGAGGCATGGGCCCTGATCTGCCGCCCTAAACTTGCGACATCCGAGCGGTTTTGATATGGTGCACCGACTTCCAAACAAAGGTGCACATGCGGTCGATTTCGGCGTCGCTTACAGTCTTCATCTGGACATTCTTCTTTGCATTTTCGGCAGTTGCCGCGATCTCGGCGAAAGATTCAAAACAGTTGAAGGCTCTCGACCTCAAGTACCAGAAGGCGAAGGCGGTCGCGGCAAAAGTCGATAAGACTTTGAAAATCGGCCTTCTCGGCGAAGAGCGAAAATCAAACGGGAACGTGTGGATCTCGAAAGGCCGCGTGCGAATGGAGCTCGAAGGCAACGAGAAGTCGCTCTTAGTTGTGAACAAAAGTAATTTATGGGCCGTGAATTATCCGGGGCCTGAGTTCCCCGATGCTCCGGTTCAGGTCATCAAGGGCAATGCTGGCTCAAAGAAGGGCCAAGAAAAGAACATGATGAGCCTCCTGACGGTGGGAGGATTCCTCAAGTTCTTCGATGCGAAGTCCACAGAGACTCGAAACGGCGGCGAAAAAGTATTTACGCTTATGCCGAAGAAGGGCGCGAAGACGGATTTCAAACGCGCGCAAGTCGCGATCGCGGCTGATGGAAAATCGATTTCGCAAATTAAATATTGGGATCAGCGCGATAACGAAACGGAGTTCAACTTTCGCGATGTGAAGTTCGATGGCAAGGAAGCGTTCGGCAAGAAGTTCGAGGATAAACTTTTTGATTTCTCTCCGCCCGCTGGCGCGGAAGTGATGAACATCTAGGAGATTCAAGTGCCATCATTCGACATCGTTTCCGAAATCAACATGCAAGAAGTCGACAACGCCGTGAACCAGGCGAAGAAGGAGCTCGGCAATCGTTACGACCTTCGTGGCGGCAATTGCGAGATCATCCACGAGAAGGAAGTTCTCACGTTGAAAGCCAACGATGAGATGAAGATCAAGGCCGTGCTCGACATCCTTCAAACGAAGCTGCATAAACGCGGCGTGGATTTCACGGCGGTGAAGTTCGAGAAGCCGGAGCCGATTGGCGGAATGATGCTCAAGCAAGTCGGCAAGATCATCCAAGGTCTGGAAAAAGAGAAGGCGAAGGAAATCGTTAAGAGCATCAAGGATTCAAAACTGAAAGTTCAAGCGCAGATCATGGATGAACAAGTGCGCGTGACTTCGAAATCGATCGATGACCTCCAGGCGACGATCGCGCATTGCCGGGCTCAGAAGTTCGGCGTGCCTTTGCAATACACGAATATGAGATCGTAAAGATCAGGTGATTATGAGCGATAGCACGATTATTTCCAAAGAACAGGCACTCCAATCGACGGGCCAAATGGGCAAGAAGGTTCACTTCATCAGCCTCGGTTGTCCGAAGAACCTCGTCGACAGCGAGATCATGCTGGGCCATCTCCTAAAAGAGGGTTACAGCGTGACGGACGACTCGGCGGAAGCCGACACCGTCGTCGTCAACACGTGCGGCTTCGTCGATGACGCGAAGAAGGAGTCCATCTCCCGCATCCTGGAAATGTCGGATCTGAAGAAAGAGGGTTCGATTCGTAAGCTGGTGGTCGCGGGCTGCCTGACCCAGAGGTACAAGGACGAACTCGTCGAGGGTCTTCCCGAGGCCGATCTGTTCATCGGTTCGGGTGAATTTCAGAACATCGCAAAGATTTTGAAGAACCACGATGAGGGTGAGACGCAGAAGAAGTTCTTTAACCTGCCCACCTACTTACAGGAAGAAGACACGCCGCGGGTGAACTCGCAGCCGAAATATCGTGCGTACCTGAAAATTTCGGAAGGGTGTCTAAAGCGCTGTGCCTTCTGCGCGATCCCGAAGATTCGGGGTAATCTTCAGTCTCGCAAACTTCAGGCGGTCGTCGCTGAGGCTCGTCTCCTCGCGGCCGGAGGTGTTCGTGAGTTGAACATCATTTCTCATGATTTTACGGACTATGGCTTTGACCTCCGCAGGAAGAATCCGCAATCACCCGAGACACCGGCCGAGCTCCTCGCGGCACTTTCCGACATCAAGGGTTTGGATTGGATTCGCGTTCTTTACCTGTATCCGGATGGAATCACGGATCAGATGATCGAACTCATCAAAACGCGGCCGAATCTGGTGAAGTACTTCGATATGCCTCTTCAGCACATCAATGACCGAGTCTTGAAGCGCATGAACCGTCATATGACCCGGGCCGAGATCGTCGATCGTTTGGCGAAGATTCGTCAGGAGATTCCCGAAGCCGTGATTCGTACCCAGTTTATCGTCGGATTCCCGGGAGAGACCGAAGAGGAGTTCCAGGAGCTTCTCGAGTTCGTGCGCGAACAGCGCTTCGACCGCGTCGGGTGTTTCATGTACTCGCCAGAGGACAATACGGCTGGTGGCAAAATGCCTGACCAGATTGACGACGAAACCAAACAGCGTCGTCACGACGAGCTCATGGAAATGCAGATGGAAATCAGCCGTGAAAAGCATCGCGCGTTCATCGGTCGCACCGTTCCCGTATTGGTCGAGGGGCTCAGCGAGGAGACTGAACTTCTCCTCCAAGGTCGAATGTCACAGCAGGCACCCGAAATCGACGGCGTCGTTTTGATTAACGACGGTCAGGCCGAGGTCGGCGAGATCGTCCAGGTGCGGATCACGGATAGCATGGACTACGACCTCATCGGTGAGATCGTGACCGATGATTCGGAAGTGTCCGAAGATGCGCATGTGATGGCTTGACGACAAGTCGCCGTTCCCTTGACAATGGTAAACGAGACCGATATCGGTCTCGTATTCCCCGAAAAATCTCACCAGAGAGAGCGGTTCGGCGCTGATGGCCTGATAGGTTTCATCGCCGAATAAGGCCTGCGGCCGGTTGTCTTTGGGGGCCAGAGTAGGCAACACGAACCGCATTCCAAGGCGTGCATCTAGAGGCGTACCATGTTTTCGAACGGCTTTATGTTCCTGTTCCTCGGCTCCTCCGTTCTGCTCTTCGTCATTAACATCCTATTCAATTGAATTTGTTTTTAGCGTGAACTTTTGGCTCGCGGGCGGACCTGCGTTCGCGCCACAAAGTTTCATACGTTAGATCCCGTTTGCCTTCGTTTTGGCCCCTTGGTACCACTTTGCGGTTCTTAAACCGTAGTTACCTATTCGAGGGGAAACCATGATGAAAACGGTCTTCTTTTCCGCATTTCTTGCTCTTGTTTCAAGTGTTGCACTGAACATTCCGATGGCGAACGCCGCTTCGGTCGACGAAGCGAAAAAAGCTTACGCCGAGCGTGAGTACGACAACCCGGGTGTTCTGAAGGCCCAAAAAGCGGCTGATCTTTATGGCCAGTTGGTATCGGCCACGGCGGATGCAAAGGCAAAAGCTCAGTACCTCGTTCGTCAGAGCGAAGCCCTCTACTTCGTTGGTGATGCGAGCCCCGCGAAAGCAACGAAGCTCGAAAAGCACAACCAAGGCTACCTCTTGGCGGATCAAGCCGTGAAAGCTCTCGGCGTTAAAGACGTCAAAGCGGTGACGGCCGCTGAAATTGCGACACTCAAGTCGACTCTCACGCCCGCGCAACTCAACCTCCTCGCGGACGCTCTTTATCACCGCGGCGTGAATCTCGGAAAATGGGGTTCGGCAAACGGTGTGGCTTCTTCACTTGGCAAGTGGCCTGAACTCCGCGCCACGATGGAGCTCATCGGTAAGCTCGGTAAAGACGATGTTCACAGCTACGGGTCATACCGCACGCTCGGTCGCGCATACGCTCAGCTTCCCTCGCTCCTCGGCGGAAGCACGGCGAAGGCGGAGAAGTACCTCCAGACTGGAACATCGAAGACATTGGCGGCCGGCCAAGTTTACAGCGTGAACGGTTACAACAACGTTTATTACGCCGAAGTTCTCAAAGAAGTCGGCAAAGTCGCGCAAGCGAAGACTCTTCTCCAAGGCTTCATCGCGGCGAATCCTGCTACTTTGAACCCGGCTCTCGAACCCGAAGTTCGTCGCGCTCAAGCGGAAGCGAAAGAGCTTCTTAAGTCGCTCTAATCGGTGAACAGGAGGGGATGAAATATGAAATCCATTCGACTTTTTGGTGCCTTTGTTTTTGTTACGTTCATCTCCTCCGTGGGGATCGGCGCGAATCTCTTCACGCCGTTTTCTCTCGACTCCGCGCAGGTCCTGCCTAAAGGCGTGCGCAACGTACGGGTCGTGGGCTTCACGACTCAGATCTCCGAAAAATATGACGGCTCAAACGGAACCGTTCCCGTCGGCAACGGCTTTAATAAAATCGTAAGCGTTGGTGAGTTGATTGACTCTCAGCCTGGCGGCTTCGAGCGAGGGAAACTCAAAGGTGGTCTCGAGTCGCTGAACATCGGCATGGACGATCAAGCCGGTAACGCCTTCGGCGTCGTGAATTCGCGCGTGACGTCCACCGTTCCCGTCGCGGCTTACGGGATCACCGAGCGGATCACGATGGGTGTTGCGGTTCCCGTGATCTATTCGAACGTCAGCATTCGTACCGGTTGGGTCGTCGATCCGGCTTTCGAGGCGAAGCTACAGGATCTCAGCAAAAAAGGTTTGGCGAACAAAGTTCTCTCTTTCAAGAACAAGCTTCAGAACGTGGTGAACACGAAAGTCGCCTCAAACGGTTACAAACCTCTCGAGGATCAGCAGAGAACCGAAC
>SXSP01000411.1 GCA_005792225.1 Bdellovibrionales bacterium
TCCCGTGGTAGGTCTCGCCAAGGCGCGGATGAAGGGTGACTTCCGCGACTCTGAACTGACCGCAACCGAGGAGAGATTTTATCTTCCGAATCGACAGAATCCCGTGACGTTTAAGCCGGGGTCCGAAGCTTTTCAGATTCTTGTCGGCATTCGCGATGAGGCGCATCGGTTCGCGATCACGTACCATCGCAAACTTCGCGAGGCGACGTCGCTCGAGAGCGAACTCGATTTTGTCATCGGACTCGGCGAAAAGCGGAAGCGGCTTCTCCTCACGAAGTTCGCCAACCTCGACGAGATTCGGGCATCGAACGTGGAAGAGATTTGCAAGATCCCGGGATTCAATCGCGTGCTCGCCGAGCGAGTTCTTCTTCAGCTCAATGAAGAGTCGCAACTCTCGGGGGAAGAGGGTGGGCAGCCCGAAGATGCTGCCCAGTCATTTCCTGAAGATGATTAGTTAAACGCGGCCGAGCACGAGAGAGAAGCGCGCGCCCTGCCGTTTTCCACTGCGGCTTTCGCGCGAATGTTCTGCACTTGTCCGTAAAGGGCTCGGGCCCATTCCGACTTCGATACGAGCTTCGTCGACTGAACGATTTGCGCGGCCTTAAGTGGGTTGCGGAGAATTAAGTTCTTGATGACTTTAGGTAACCCGCCGTCAATCTGATTGTCGTGAAGCATGCGGAAGATGAAGTATGCGCCGCGGTTGAGTGAAGTCAGTTCCGAAGGGAACTTGATGCCGGCATTCACCGCGACACCCGCCCACTCGAAGAATGACTTGCGTCCCGATTTTGCGATCTCTTCGCGGAAGAGGTTCTCGAGTTGCTCACGCGTGATACGGTTTTCAGAAAGGGTCGATAGTTCCCAGGCGATTTTCGCCATGATCTCGGGTTGGTGTGACTCGATGAGTGCGGCGAAGGCGAGGAACTTGTTTTGGAGATCGGGGCCGATCTGTCCCGCCATTCCGAAGTCGAGGATATTGAGGACGGTTGCGCCGCGAGATTCGCTCACCATCAGATTTCCCTGATGGAGATCGGCGTGGTAGAAGCCCCCACCAAAAAGGGCTTCGTTCAGCCACTTGGTTGCCAGAACTTCGATCGCAGCGCGGGCGCGCTCGGGATGTTCTTCCATGAATTTCTCAAAGCTCACGCCGTCAACCCAGTCCTGAACGGAGAAGCCTCCGACGGAACGAATCTCGGGAACGTGCAGACGCACGCGGCCCTGAGGCGTTTTTGTTTCGCTCGCATAGACATTCGCGCCCTGGCGGGTGCTATTGACCGTGAGTGAAACATCACGCTCGAGGAGCGCCATTTGTTCGATCTCTTTTAAAAACGGGGTCAGCTTCGGAAAGTTCTCCGCGATGAGGACCGGATCGCTATCGACTTTCGATGCGATATGCTGAAGCGATTTCGTGTCCGCGTCGATTCCTTCTTTGATCCCGGGCTTAAGAAAGCGAACGGCGACCGCTTTTTCGGTTCCGTCTTTCAGGCGGATGCGGGCCTTGTGAATCTGCGCCATGCTGCCGGCTTTCACCGCTTTTTGTTTAATATCCAGCCATTCGAAATCAACGGGTGCTTCCTTTAACATCGGTTCAACGAGTCTCCAGGGAGCCGCGCGGGTGTTTTGCTCAAGCTTCTTCATCGAGGCTTGAAGTTCCGGACTCATTCCGGCTTCGCGCGCGGAGGCTTGAAGCATCTTTTGAAATTGAGGACCCGCACGCAGGATCATGACCTCGAAGCGTTCAAGATTGGATTTCGCTTGGGGATTGTCGATGAGGCCCGCGATCATGTCGAGCTTCGATTCCGCGCTGAGGCCTTTAAAATATTCACCCAACGCGAGTTGCATGAAGCGCTGTTGCGCTTTGTTCTGAATTTGAACTTCGTCGGAATTCGCGATGCGATCTCCGATCGAGTCGATCAGATCCACACCTTGTTTAACGACGGAGTGGATCGAATTCGCGAGTTGCAGCCGCGCTGAGTCCGGTACGAGAGACAGAGTCGCCCGGGCTTTGAGCGGTTGATTCAAAAGATTGAAGTAGTGGCTACGGAACTTCTGTGATGACAACGCTGGTCCAAAGAACTTGGTAATATCCTTGTTGATCAGATGCTGAAGAGCAGATTTGACTTCATCATTTTGAGTCGTGATCAAAAGGTAAGGCGGAATCCGTGAACTCACGAGGAGACGAGCCTCGTCCCGAACCGAATAGCCATCGGGGAAGTAGAGCTTCTTGATTTCTTCGAGCTCCGCCACGGTTTCCACGAGGTGCATGTCGCGCTTTTGAAAAGCGAATTTGGTGATGAGAGTCTCGGCATCCTTGACGGATTGAATACGTTCCGCATCGGATTTTCCGTAGGAATTGAGGAGGAGCTTTACGAAGACGTTTTTAACGTAAAGGACATTGAAACCTTGATAAGTTTCAGGAATGCCGCCTTCTTCCACCAGAGACGCTTGGGCGGTCTGGAGGGTCAGACTGAGGGCGGTGCAGGCGAGTGCGGCAAATCGAATAAAAGTCTTATGAGCTTCACGCATGCCCCGGTGGCATTGCCAGCTGCATGCCACCCGGGTGGGGACCGAAAGATCTTAGATTTTCAGTGTTTAGGGAAAATGCGGCGAAGAGCGCCTTCGACTTCCGGTGTCAGATTCGTGACCGTTTGGGAAAGATTTTCGTTACTGAAGCCCGTGATCCTTCGTCTTCATTCGGATGCGGCAGCTCGGGCAATCCGCGTCCTCTTGAACTTTTAACGAGAGATAGTCGATCTTGTGGTGAAAGACGAGCTTTGATCCGCAAAGGCAGCAGAAGTTCTGATCCTCGAGGAAAAACTGGTGTTCATCCCTTTGACTCTCGAACAGGAGTTGTTTTTCTTGAATCGTTTCTTTGTCTTTGTTGCCGTCCATGGCGTCATACCCTCGCAGTTAGA
>SXSP01000412.1 GCA_005792225.1 Bdellovibrionales bacterium
CGGATCACTGATGATCTTTATCAAAGCGCGAACGAAGTTTCCGCGGCTTCTCAGCAGATTTCGACGGCCAGCCAACAACTCTCTTCGGGAGCGAGCGAGGCGGCTTCATCGCTCGAGGAGACGGTCGCATCACTTGAAGAACTCTCCAGCATGGTGAAGCAGAACGCGGATCACGCGCGCAGTGCTTCTGGCCTCTCTGAAGAAAGTCAGAAGGCTGCGGGCACCGGTGAGGAGGAGCTTCGTAAACTCGTCATCGCGGTGGGTGACATCGCTCAAGGTTCCAAAAAGATCGAGGAGATCATCAACGTCATCGATGATATCGCCTTCCAAACAAACCTCCTCGCTCTGAACGCGGCGGTCGAAGCCGCACGTGCGGGAGAGCAGGGGAAAGGTTTCGCGGTTGTCGCGGAAGCCGTTCGTGCTCTCGCGCAAAGAAGCGCATCGGCCGCTAAAGACATCACGACCCTCATCAAAGAGAGCGTTGAAAAAGCAGAGAACGGCGCGACCACCGCGGATCGTTCTGGCGTCGTGCTGAAGGAAATCGTTGAATCGGTTCGCAAGGTTGCGACTCTGAATGCCGAGATTTCGTCGGGAAGCCAGGAACAATCGACCGGAATCGGCCAGATCAGCCAGGCGATGAATCAGCTCGATCAATCCACGCACGGAAACGCGGCCTCGGCCGAAGAAGTCGCGGCGACTTCGGAACAGATGGCGGCGCAAGCCACCGCGATGCACGCTCTCGTGGCGGATCTTCGCAGACTCGTCAATGGTTCCGCAGACGGAGTTCAATCCACGGAGCGCCGCGGACCTCCGAACCAAAAGGTCGTTCCGTCCGTCGTTGGAAAGAAGTCGGCAATGAATGCCGCGAAAGTCATTCCGTTCGGTGATCACGAGTCCGGGCGTTTTGAAGGCGAGACGACGGGGAAAGTCGGAACAACCGACGGATTCTAAGGCGAGCGGGCTTCGGCACAAATCTGCTGCAGCTCCGCCCACTCCGTGACCGAGAGCGGAGGATCGACCTGCTCCTTGAATTCCACGGGGGAGCCGGTCACTTCTGGATGGTCGGAATAAAAAGAACTGAAGGTGCCTTGCGACCTCGCACGATCGTAGAATCGTTGCAGAGCACCCGCATCTAAGCCTGCGGTCTTCAGGCGAACATTCGCGGCGGCCTGTGCCTCCCTTTCTTCTGCGGGCGTGAATTTCAGTCTCATAAACAGGTTCAATAGAGGCCGATCCAGTTCTTTGGGATTAGCGGTGAGCGTCCTGAAAAACGGAACCAAGAGGCTGTCACGTGTGAGTGCCTGCGAGACGTGGCCGAAGCGCACGTGCTCAATTTGATGCGCCAGGAGTTCAGCGATTTCCAATGGTGACTGGGCTTGCTTCAAAAATCCTTCGTAAACATAAATTTTGCCGCCGAGAAAAAGAAACGAGTTCACGGCCTCACCGCGAATGAAGGTGACGGAAATTTCTCGCGAGTTGCCATCGCTCTTTTGGGAATAAACGCGGTCAAAAAGTTTTTTGCCCGCGGCTTGCCCCGCAGGCGTTTGGCAGATTTGGCTGGTTGCGACAACACTCCTCGAGCCAAATAGCGTACGCTCTACGCCCCACGGCATCGACCGCAGTAGAGTGGTAAAACCGATGACGAGAGTGGCGAGGAGAATCGCGGCACCGACCATCCAGAGTGCAACGCGTTTTCGCGGACTCAAACCTTTCGTTCCCGGCAACCGCCACGCCCAGGAGCTTTCGCCGAGAGCTAAGAGATCCACGATTTCAATTCTGGCGGTGGCGGGTGGGCAGGCGAACACGACACGGCTTTGACCAAATTCGAGGCTTCTCTCGAGGGCTCGAAAGTTCCACCGTTCGATAACCTCTCCCGAACTCGCGTTTTGAATCACGAGATCGTCACCGTCGGTCTTGATCCGGCTCGCGACGGGCGAGGGATCATCGGGGGATTGATAGTATTTGGTGGAGATCCACATCGTTCCAGAAGCTCATCACTTTTGGTGGGCATCAGCAACGAAAACGCGCCACGTCCTAAGTCGGGTTTGTTTGTTCTCAATTTCCTAGGTGACAAGCGGCGGGCATGCGCTACACTTTTCCTGAACGTCACATTTGTATATCGATCAGGAGATTTCATGAAAGCATCTAAGATTCTCATTTCTAGCACAGCGGCCTTGGCCATCGTCGGCCTCGCGGGTTGCGAACGCGAAGCGAGCCTCAAAACAGATCAAGAAAAAGCCAGCTACGCCGTCGGTATCCAGATCGGTCGCAGCTTGAAGTCTCAGGGAGCTGACGTTTCGATGCCCGCTCTGGTTGCGGGTTTGAACGACGGAATTTCTGGAAAAGACGGAAAGATGAAGCCTGAAGAACTTCAACAAGCCATGCAGAAGATGCAAGAGCTCGTGATGAAGAAGCAGATGGAAGTCGCCGACAAAAACCTGAAAGAAGGCGAAGAGTGGCTCGCGAAAAACAAGTCGAAAGAGGGCGTTAAGTCGACAGAGTCGGGACTTCAATACGAAGTCGTTAAAGAAGGCACCGGCGCGACTCCGAAAGACAGCGACATGGTGAAAGTGCATTACACGGGCACCCTTATCAACGGTGAGAAGTTCGATAGCTCGCGTGATCGCGGTGAGCCGGCTGAGTTCCCCGTAAAAGGTGTGATCCCGGGCTGGACAGAGGCTTTGAAACTCATGAAAGCCGGTTCTCAGTACAAACTCGCGATCCCGGCGAAGCTCGCTTACGGTCCCCAAGGCCGTCCTGGCATTCCGCCGAATTCTCCGCTCCTCTTCGATGTTGAACTCATTGAAGTGAAGGCAATGCCCGCGGCTCCCGGTGCTCCCGGCGCAGGCAAGAAGAAGTAAGATCGTCTCAAATTGAGACACTCTTTAAGAGGGGAAATCCAAACAGGATTTCCCCTTTTTCTTTTTGCGATCCACATGGATGTTTAAGGATTGTGCACGCGTCAGACCGACTTCGGCTCTCGGGAGTCATCACCCGGCACGGACCCGCTCTCTTCCCATTTAAATCCATCTTGCTTGGCGACCGGCTTGCAAAACTCTGTAAGCAAGGGTTGTAAGGAAGAGGGTGAAAAATGAAGAGAGCAGGCGTTTATATCGAAGCGCGGGGAGCGAACGAATCGCTGATTCGCAGAATCCAGATCGCTTTTCTCGTCGCCCTCTCCGCGTTGTGCATGAGCTGCTCGGTCCAACCGGTTCCAAATACTCCAGCCGAAGATGGAACCGCTTGGTGGGCTTACCAACAATGCCTGGCCTCGCTCAGCCGCTACCAAGATAAAGAAGTGTGCAACCGAGTGGGAACTTCGATGGGCTCAAGCTACACCGACTACACGATGGGACAATATCTCTACGTCGACGATTATCAGCCGACGGGCTCGATCTTCACGAACCAATCCTACAAGGCCGTGCGCTCCGTGGCTTACAAGACTTACCTCGAGAATCTCGATCCCGCGACGCAAGAGGATCTGAAGAGTCAGTGGCTTGCGCTGGCGGCCCAAGCTGAATAAGCTTGTTCCGGCATGAGTTACTTTCGTACCAGCCGGATTCGTCTTGTCGATTTCAACGTGGAGAACCTCTTCGTTTTCTTGGATCGGTTGGATCCCCACTCAACCCGAACTCTCACTGAACTTCCGGAAAAGGAATGGCAGAAGCTCTCGAGTTCCACGATTCCGAATAAACCCCTCGCGCAGGTTAAAGAAATCGCCCGCGCGGTTTTAGATCTTGATCCCGATATTCTCATGCTCTGCGAAGTCGGGGGGCGAGAGAGTCTCGCGAACTTCAGCCGCATTTTTCTGAATGACGCCTATGTCCCGCACTTGATCGAGGGGAATTCCGATCGCGGTATCGACCTCGGCTACCTCGTCAAACGGAATCTCCCGTTCACGTTTGACCTGATCTCACATAGACATAGGTCCATCGATTTTCTTTATCCGCACGAATTGCAGTCGATCGAGTCAGGCTACGGTCACCTTCGATCCGCGCAGAAAACGAGCCATAAGTTCTCGCGAGATGTTCTCGAGTTGAGGGTCTACGAAGACGCCGATCAACCACCGGTGCTCGTTTCGCTCCTCGTTCATTTGAAGTCACAACTCGACCGCAGCCGCATCGATCCGCAAGGGCGCGACCGACGCCGGGCGGAACTCGAAAAGCTCGTGCAGATTTACAATGAACTCACAACAGAGTTCGGACCGGGAACGCCGATCGTTTTATCAGGAGACTTCAATGGCTCCGCCGCTCTTCCCAAACCGGATCCGGAGTTCACGGCCCTCTATGACCGAACTCCGCTTCTCGATTGTCTCGAGATCGCCGGCGTGCCTCAGGATGAACGATTCACGCACATGCAGATCTACAACAATCGCACGGGAACGAATCGGCAACTCGACTATATTTTTGTTCCGCCGGAGCTAAAAGCCCGAGTGGATCACGAGAACACGTGGGTTTATCGTTTCAAAGACGAACACGGCATGACTCAAATCATCCCGCGCAACTTGAACGAAAAGCGCCTTCTTCCATCGGATCATTATCCGGTGGTTCTCACTCTGAAACCTATCGATATTCGATGAAGTCACCAATCGTCTTGTAGCCAATTTTTTCGTAAACACGGTTCGCGGCGGCGTTCGCCTTCTCAACATAAAGGAAACAGGAGCGGTGCCCGTCGGCGAGCAGTTTCCGGCTCAAGACATTGACGAGGCTCCCGGCGTATCCGCGCGATCGAGCGCCCGGATCGGTGTAAACCATGTTCACGCGCACTCCGTTCGGAGTGACGCCGCCGAAGCCCGCCATCGCGACCGGTTTTGAATCTTCCCAGATATAAAGTTGACGGCCCTCGAGGTAACGTCGGAGAACTTCTTCCGATTCACTCGCGCTCTCATCGATTTCACATTCCTCGACGAACTGGCGAGTCCATTTGAGAAGCAGACGAAGATCCTTCTCTTTTGCAATTCGCGCGAGACCCGGGCCTTGATTGAACTTCTGCGCGGAATTGCCTTCGAGGCGCAAAACATTCTGCGGGATTTTAGGCGTGAGCTGCCGCCCGCCCCCGGCCGAATAAGAATCGCTGAAGTGCGCGACGGCATCTCCTGGACCGAGAACTCCTTTGAGAGGTAAACCTCGCGCGGCGATCTCTCCCCCCATGAAGCCCGCGGCTTCGGCCGAAGCCGTTGAGATGAGAAGTCGACGCTCGGAGGAATTCAGTCCCGCGCAAACGGCTTTGCCCGAGACTTCGACAACAAAGAACGAGAGTCGGGGTGAGCGCGCCATGGAGGCTCGAGCAAGAGACAATGAACTTGAAAGAATGAGGTTGTTTTGTGCTTCCGACTCCATCAGCAACTTCTGCGAGCGGGTGAGAAAACTTGCGGCATCGGAGAGCTCAATGAGGTGCATATCTTGTCTTCACTTCATTGCGCCCTGAAGTCAAACGAGACACGGTCGGGGTCGAGTGCTAGAGTGCGCGAATGATGAGTGCGGAATTGAAGAGACGGAGAATCGGATTACTCACCGGCGGTGGCGACGCTCCCGGCCTCAACGGGATCATCGAATCCGTCGTGCGCGCGCTCTCGGGCCAAGGCATAGAGGTCGTGGGCATCCAAGACGGTTTCGAAGGGATCTTCGAGAATCGCCATCTGCTCCTCACTCGAGATCGTGTTCTGGGCTCTCACGCGCAAGCCGGCACTCTCTTGGGAACCTCCAACAAATCAGGAACGCGCGGTCGCGAATCCGAATTTCACGAAAAACTCTCGGCCCTCAACCTCGACGGGCTCATCGCGGCCGGCGGTGACGGGACGTTTGCGGGTTTGCAGAAAGTCGCTCAGGGATTAAAGCTTATCGGGGTTCCGAAAACGATCGACAACGATCTCGAGGGCACGGACGTCACTTTCGGTTACGACACCGCCTGCGCGGTTGTTTCTGAATCCATTGATGCCCTTCGCGCGACGGCGGACGCTCACCGAAGAGTCCTCGTCGTCGAAGCGATGGGCCGCACCGCTGGGTGGATCGCCCTCGGCGGAGGACTTGCCGCGTATGCCGATGCGATTCTCATTCCCGAGCGTCCATTCTCCCGCGACGCTCTCCGAGAGTTTCTTTTGCAGAAGAAGGGCGAGGGGCGAAGAGGCCTCATGATCGTCGCCTCCGAAGGCGTCGCGGCCGAGGGCGAGAGCGCGTCGGTCGCGTTCAAGGTGGCGGGGAGCCCGCAAGCCGAGCGATTTGGCGGCTTCTCCGAGCGGCTCGCGAGATGGATCGAAGAGGAAGTCGACTGGGAATCTCGTCACGTCGTTCTCGGTCACTTGCAACGCTCGCGTCCTCCGACGACAACCGACCGCTTTCTCACATTAGCTATGGGCATTGAAGTGGCGAATATGGTTCTAGAAGACGACTGGAACAAAGCGGTCGTCTACCGCCAGGGTCGAGTCCAGCGCGCGCCGATCGGCGATATCATGAAGCCGGCGCGTCTCGTGAAGCCCGATCACCGTTGGGTGAAAATGGCGCAAATGTTGGGAATCTTTATCTGACCCAGACGACGAGCGTGTTGCCGAGCATGCGCAACTGATCCGCGGCCTTCGCCTTCGAGTCGAGACAGAACGTTGATGTTCTCTCGGGTCTTCCGGGCGTGACATAGTGGAGCTGCATGCTGTTGTCAGCACACTTTCGCACGTCAGTTTCTGAAGCCGGAATTCTTGAAGCATGATTCTGAACGACACGAAAACTTTCGGGTGAAAGTCCCACGGCCGACTGAGATCCGGCCGAATTTGCATATAGGAGTTCGTGGCGCAGACCCCGTTTCACAACCCAGAAGGTCGTCACGAGATTACCGGATTTCACACGGATCTCGAAGCCCTCGTTGACGCCGACAGGGAGTCGCGAGCGACGACCCGTCGCGATCTGCGACTTCGTTAATTTGTTTTTCTGATTTTTCGGATCACGTACAGCGGCGGGCGCTCGATTTGAGGGAGCCTCCACGACGAAGTCTTCCGCAAATTCCGTGGGCCACGTCGAAGCGGGCGCGCGTGACTTCACTTCGGGCTCGGTGAAAATCGGGTGGAGTTCCTCAATGACTTTCACTTGTTCCGTCAATGAGAACGGCTCAAGCGCAAGAGCGGGCGGTTGGCTCGCCGGAGCCCGCGACTCGATCGGCTTTTCATGAGTTGCGACCGGGCGCTGGGCGCACGCACCAAGCACCGCGCACGAGAGGAATGAGATGAAAAGTCTTGTGTACAGCATACCGATTCTATCGGCAGCTTAAGCTCCAAACTTTCGTACGGCGAAAGTCGAGTCTCGCTTGCTCGCGAAACCTTCACGAATCGAAAGGTCGAAGCCGTTGGCCCTGAGGCTTCTTTTAAGTGCACCCGTGCACGCGTAAGTCGACAAAACGCAACCCGGTGCCGTCACTCTCGATAAAAAATCGTTTAAGAATTCCTCCGTCCAAAGGTCGGGGGAAGTTTTTGAACTGAAGGCATCAAAGCAAATGCATCCAAACGTGCCTTCGATCTTCGTGTCTTTTGCGAGTGGCCCGCTCAAAGTCCAGCGACCTTCCTTGAGAAGGTCGGAGAGATAGGCGCGAATTTCTTTTCCGTTGATCCCGGCTTGTGTGGCCGTCCGCGCGAGGATGTCGTCATAGACGCGCGCAAAATCCTGGGGAACCTTTTCCTCTTCACCGTGCACCCAGGCTCGAAACCAGTCTCGCAATTGCGGAACGAGTTCGAAACTCTCTCCTCCGGCGATGTGTTTCTTCTCTGGCGCATCTCTGAGAATGAGGGCCGCGCTCAATACCTCCACGTACCCCAGGCCGAGACCCAACGAAAATATTCTCGGCTCGAACTCTTCCCGGAGGCAGGTTTCAATCGCGGTTCCGTAGATGTAAACGGTTTCCGAGAAGGCTCCGCGTAAGCTGTGCATCGATTCGGACTCTTGTCCCTCCGACTCTTCAATTCTGAGGCTCGGGCTTCCATCTTGGGTCTCGACGAACTTAAACATGGGGCTTTGTCTTACCTTTTTGCATCTTCTTTGACTTTGGCGGTCAATTTGCTGCAGGTTGGGGCGCGTGACAAGCATTCTCATGAATCCCCCACAAACGGCTCGCGAGCGACTGGAACTCTGGGACGGGAAACCGTATTTCCCGATTAGCCAGGTCTACAAAAATCGCTTCGGATCGAAAGTCGTGAAAATTCCGGTCTCCATCGCTGACGACTGCCCAAATCGCGCGGGAATCAAGGGAATGCAAACCTGCATCTTCTGCGACGTCCATGGCTCCTTCGCCTATCCCGAAAGCCAAGGCGATGAGATTCGTGCCCAGATCACCCGCCACCGCGAAAAGGTCGCCAAGCGCTTCAACGCGAATCGATTTCTCGTGTATTTCCAAGCGTACACGACGACCTTCACGCAGTTGGGTCGTTTGAAAGAGGGCTTCGAGGCCGCGCTCGAGTATCCAGATGTCGCGGGTCTCGTTGTGGGAACTCGTCCCGATACCCTTTCTGACGCCGTCCTTCGCACGTGGAAGGAGTATAGCGAGCGCACATTCGTGGGCATCGAACTCGGCGTTCAAAGTTTCGACGATGATCAGCTCATTTGGATGAGACGGGGCCACACCGGCGCGCAGTCCATCAAAGGTGTCGAACGCGTTGCCGCGACCGGTGTTGACGTCGGTATCCACCTGATCTTCGGGTGGCCCACCGAAAACGATAAACAAATTATCGAAACCGCACGACTCTGTAACGAGCTTCCCATCTCAAACGTGAAGCTACATAACCTGCACGTTCTCAAGCAAACCGCACTCGAACCCCTGTATCACGAGGGAAAGTTCTCTCCCGTCGATTTGGAAACTTACTCTCATCGAGTCGCGCTCTTCTTGGAGCACCTCTCTCCGCGAATCGCGGTTCACCGTTTGGCAGCTTTAAGCTCCAGATGGGATGAGCTCATCGCGCCGGACTGGACTCGGCACAAAATGAAGAGCTTCCAGGCGATCCTCGACTACATCAACGATCGAGGCGTGTACCAAGGCCGTAGTTTCCGCTCGTAATTTTTTGCATAAATAACAAAAATTTAAGAAGACACGTCCCGGGAAGCGAAGTCCCGGGACGTCTTGAGTCACAACCGTGAACTTTAAGGTTGCTGGCCGTAAGCCACCGAGGGCTCATCCAGCTGATCCATCGGGAACACCGGGTTCGCGATGCTGTCGGGAATATCCGTCCGCTGATCCAGCTCACGTTTTCCCGCCTCATCCAAAAGAATCTTCAGTTTATCCGTCGCCTCTTGGATGGCGTAGTGCATATCTTCATCAACTTTACTGATGAAATAATCCTTCTTCCGGGGGCAACGAACCTCAATCTCGCATTTGAAATTGCCCGTTCCGCGATTCGTGCGATTGAGATCGCTGATTAGCCAGACTTGGATGTGAGCATCGTGACGATGCAAAAAACCCTCGACGGCATGCATAACTTTGTCTGTCGTCAGATCTTCGAGGGCCTCCGAGCGGTCCATGTGCCGGAATCGGATATCTAATCTCATTCTTACCTCCTCCTGGATCCTTGCGATCACTGGTGCCAGACTACCATTTCGCGGGGGGACTTCGAAGTGAAGGTCCGTTCACTTGTCGCCCGCGAAACCGCTGCAGAGGCTCATTGGATGCGTTCATTTTTCTCAATCGTTCACAATTTTCACAAGATCTTGTAGGAATGGCTTATGGAAACAGTTCCCTCGACTCAAACGAGAATTCATGTCGTCTTTGCGGCCTTAAGCGCGGCGGTTCTGCTGGGCTTGATCATGGTCGTTCCGAATTGCAATCAGTGGATGCTCGATCGACAGATTCGCGGCATTCAGCTCGCGGCCCGAGCCGATCTCGCTCTCTTGCAAGAACGTATGGATGCATTCAGAGCGAAGAATGGGTTCTTTACGACGGATCTCGCGGCTCTCAATCTCGATGCTCCGAAAGATCTCAAGGTACTCTACAAATTTGGTTTTGTTACCGCTTCCTCTACTGAAGTTGAGAAGGCCACGGCGCTCAATGGCCAAGCCGTCGATCTCGATCCTTCTCGCAAGGACCTCGACGCTCTCAAAGTAGCTGACCCGAAGATCGCCATCGAGTACTCGCCGACGACGAGACTCGATCAAGTCGACTTCGCGAAGATGGGATCTTACTGTGTCGATTGCACGGCTACGCGCACGAACTTCAAAGCCATCGCCGCAGCCAACCTAGATCAGGATCCCGCGCTGGACGTGTGGACGATCGACGAACAAGGAAACATCACCCACGTCGTCGACGACCTCGGTCGCTGATGCGGCGGGGCAAGCAAAAGGTACGCCG
>SXSP01000413.1 GCA_005792225.1 Bdellovibrionales bacterium
CCTTTGGAAGACTCAAAGATCAAAACGGCGGTGGTTCGCCCATCGAATTCCGCGATCACACCTTCGCGTCAAGAGGCACGCCGGATGATCGAGCGCCTGATCGGTTCCGTCATCCCGGTTGATCACCCCATGATCGCCCGCGTGGAAGAGCGAATTCTCAGGAACGATCGGATCGGCGCCGCAAAGATCGTGACGGGAGATGTTGCGAGTCAAGAGCCCGGTCACCCTGATTTCTTGAACACGGTCGTCAAACAAATGGCAATGCGGATGTCGAATCGCGAAGAAACCATCCGTGCGCCGCTCAATGATTTCGCGGCCTCCTTCATCGGTATTACTCGCGATGAAAGAAGCGCCAAGGAACTTTTGACCGGTGACTTCTTCTACATGGCGAACCCGAAGAAAGCGGTCGTTCGCTCGAATATTTTCCGCGATATCGTCGTGAGCAATAACCATTACGAGGACCTCGAGAAAGAACAATGGGACCTCGGAAAAGTTTTGATGCGCGTTCCTGGTCCCGACGCACCCATGGGATCGCCTGCGGGTCAGATGATCGCGACGGACTCCACGGGCACGATGTCGGCGAATCCCGATCCGGCAGGTGTTCTCACCTCTCGCGCGTTCATGCAAGCGCACGCAATCGCGGGAACGAATCGCCGCCTGGTCGAATACGCTTTCCGCGCCTTCATGTGCATGCCGATGTCTGAGATGGCCGACACTTCGGCGTCGCCCGCGAGGATCGGTCGCGATATCGACCGTTTTCCCGGTGGAGACAACGTGAAGTTCGAGACGAGCTGTAAGGGCTGTCACACGGTGATGGACGGGTTCCGTGGAGCCTTCGCCCGCTTTGATTACTCGAATCTCACTGTCGGAGGCGCAAACTACGGAATCGTTCGTCACACGCAAGTGAACAACGCCGGTGGTTTCAAGTTCCCGGCCAACGCTGTTGACGCGAATACCGTGATTCGGAAAATGAACCACAACGAAACCGTGTTCCCGCAAGGCTACGAGATCACCGATGAGAGCTTCGTGAATAACGCCGTCGGCATTAAGAACAAGGACGTCTTTGGTTGGGCTGGCGCACGAGCGAGAGGCGGCGTGGGAGTGAACCAGTTCGGCCACATGATCGCCGACTCGGCTCGATTCTCACAGTGTATGGCTAAACGCGTATACGAGGCGGTCTGCGCTCCCGGCATGAAGAGCGAAGCCCGCATAACACCGATCGTGAAGGAGCTCGCGTCGAAGTTCCAGGCGAGCGGTTACAAGTTAAGAAGTCTTTTTCAAGAAACCGCCGCGACACCCAACTGTGCGGTCATGAACGGACGCTGAGGTTAAGTGATGAAGGTAATACTGACAAATCGCAAAACCGCACGTCTCGGACTCGCTGCCACCGTGCTCACGCTCTCGACGATCCTGGGCTTTAACTGCTCGCCGTTTGCCGTGCAGCCGATCGTCAACGGGAACTTCGGTTCAAGTTCCGATGAGAGCTCGGTCACCGAACCGCAGCCGACGGTGGCGCTCCTTTCATCGGAACAAATTCTAAAGGCAATGATCGCCGCGACCGGAACCGAAAACGCCGGAGAGCCGACGCCTGACGACGATCTCATTAAATCCACGTACGAAGCTCGCTCGGGCTCTTTCCCCTCGGATCAGAGCCTCACGCTCGCGACCGGCCCCATGATGATTTCGGTCACAAACCTGGCCTCTGCGGTTTGCAACAAAGCCGTCAACCGCGATATCGCAACGGGCGAAGCGCAGCGCGATCAACGTCTCTTCTTCCGTGAGATGGACTTCTCAAAAGGTCTCTCGGCGCAAAGTTCCGATTCCATCTCGCTCGCGTTCGATCGCCTCGTGAAAAATGCTTGGCGCCGCGCAGCCAGCCAAGCCGAGGAAAACGCGATCGTCGACTTCGCGCAAGAGTTCAGTCGCGAGTCCAACGCGAACGATCCACAGCAAACTCGGCTTCTCGCCGTTTCTATTTGTTCGGCCGTCCTTTCCAGCGTCGATGCGCTGACTTACTGAGGGGTATAGAATGAGTCGGGTTCGTCGACAAATTCCGATGTGGGCTAAGACCGGTCACGCAAAACCGGTCACTCGCCGTGACTTCCTCGCGGCCGGAATTATTCCGTTTTCCGCTTGGGTGGTGGGACCGAGTCTCGCGACTCTCCTCAATCCACTTCGCGCGGAAGCCGCCGACCTCTGCGCCTCGGGGAGCTCGCAGACATTTATTCCGTTCATCACTTTGAATCTCGCCGGCGGCGCGGGTCTCGCCGGCCAAATTGTGGCGAAGACTGTCGACGGCGCGAACTTACGGTCGTACACGAAGCTCGGTCAAGGAAATGGCCCTGGCCTTTCCTTCACCCCCACTCAAGAATTCGGTGCGGTGGACTTCGCGGGTGCCGCGATCGGTGGCAACACGCAAGGTCTCGTCAGTAAATTCCTCCAAGGGGTCCGCGATCCGCGCGCGGCTAATATGCGGAGTGCTGCCCTCGATAACGCCGCATTCGTTTGGCAAGCCGTGGCCTCAGGCGACGATAGCGCCATGAACCCTGCCGACATCACGGGACTTGTTTTAAAAATGGGCCTCAGCGGATCAAAACTCCCGAACCTCGGTCGTTCCGATACTTCCACTGGAATCGGTCAGAAACCAACCGTCGTTCCCCCGCCCGCTCCTTTTGTCGTCGGCAAAGTCGATGATCTCGTGAATGCTCTCGGCTACGCGGCGGCCTTAAAAGACCTCAAGCTCTCGCAAAAATCCGCGCTCGCTCGCGTGATCGCGAGCCTCTCGGGCTCTCAACTTAAAAGGATTGGCGAGACCGACGGCGCAACCGCCGTCACCCAACTCGTGGATTGCGCCGGCATCAAAAACGTCGACCTGATCTCTCAAGGTGGCGGCGATGTGAATCCATATTCCGTCAACGGAGTTGGCGCGGAAATCGCCCGCATCTGGGGCGTGCAGGCGAACGATCGCACGAGCCAAAACGCAACCTTCGGCGCGATGGTTTACAACGGCATCAGCGGAAACGCGTCGACCGTGAACCTGAACCTGGGCGGTTACGACTATCATGATAACTCCCGTACCACGGGCGATACGCGTGACCTCGCGGCTGGCCAAATCGTCGGTAAAATCATCGAGACGGCGGCTTACTTAAAGAAGCCCGTGTTCATCTTCATCTGCTCTGACGGTGCGACGGCGTCGGCCGATTCCGCGACTGCCGACAGCGCTTGGGTCAGCGACCGCGGGATCGCGGGCGTTCAGTACATGATCGCGTATGATCCCGCCAAGCGACCCGAGACAAGTGGAAGCCACATCGGTGGATTCAACGAAGGCCAAGCGGCTGACGGAAAATTCCCGACGGCATCAAACGTCGAGCTCGCGTCGCAGGCAGTGTTTGCAAACTACGCCGCGATGAACGGCCAGATGGCATTCCTTGAACAAAACAGAATTTTGGATACGTCTCTTCGCGGACAAGTGATCAAGTTTCAAAAAGGCTGAGCGAATATGGTACGTCGGTTGTCGCAGATCGGAATTCTTTCCGTTACGTTTGTCGTGCTCCTCGTCGGGTACACAAACTGTTCGGCCCCCTTTGGTTCGGCAGGTGGAGCGGGTTCGCCAGCGAATCTCTCCTCCGAAGGATCCATTTGCGAAGCCACCTTGCGTGACGCCTTCAATGCCACCTATCGTCCACTCTTCCGCGATCCGCAGCTCTGCCTCGGTTGCCACGTTGACGAAGGTGTTTCTCCTTACAAGTTCGCCTCCGCGAATTTAGATAAATCGTGGTCGGCCTTTAAAGTCCTCGACCTAAATAAAATCGATTCAAACGCCGTGAGCCCTTCGCACGCGGCTCCGGTCACCGGTCCCCAGAACCAAGAGAAGTTCGTCGCCGCACGCAATGCCTACGATCAGGCGCGAGCATCATACGAAAACTGTTTAGCGAGCGACACCCCGACTCCGGGTGGTGACGAGCCCGACGAGCTGAATGCGGATCTCGTGATGGACGAAAAGAATCTGCCCGATCTCTACTTCGGTGACGGTCGTCGGGTCACGGTTATGTGGAGTCTCGATGCCGAGGCTCTCCCCGTCGGGGCGCGCGTGGCCGCGACTTTCTCCGTCGACATCAGTGTCGACTACGTGACCGAAGGTGAGAAGAAAATCCCCAAAGGGTACACATTCTCCAAGCCGAGAATCCAAATGCTTACCGGCGAAGAAGAACTCGACGTCAAAGGTGTAACGGTTCAGGTGAACCGCAAAGACCTCACGGGAATCGAGCCACTTCTCAGCGCCGAAAAGATTGCACGAGGACTTGGACCCATGGGACAAAACGGCGTTGAACTCATGAACGTCATCCACGACGGCGACGTCAAAGTTCCTCTCGCGAGCGTCTCAACCGCCGACAAGATCCGCTTCGCGCTCGTGAAAGCTACTAAACGCGCCCGCACCGATAATCCGGCGGCTCCCGCTGCCGCAACCATTCGCGCGAACGCGACCTTCACGCGCACTCCCCGCTTTGCAATCACCATCGGAAACGACTCCGCCGCTCGCCGCTGGTGCGTCACCACGAGCGCGTCGCGCCCCACTTCGACGAGTGCGGCTTGCCCGGGGTTCGAAAACTCAACCTTCCGCGGTTGGTGGGTCGCGCGTCCAACGGAATTCGATCTCGGTTTTGTCGGCTTCGCTCCGACCGATAACGAGAATGTTAAATTCTACGTCTGGGTCGCCAACGCCGATCTCCGTATCAGTGAAGCTTCCGGAAGCGGAACGATCCGCTACGATATCGCTCCGCCCGCGGCTGTTACCTACACGGGCCTCGCCGTCAACGGAACGCAGATCGCCGAGATTCAAGGTCTCTCGAACAGTAACGAAGAAGTTCGCTGGTGCGTGAAGGAAGCGAGTTCCATGCAGGATGCGCAGAACCCTCAAGGCTGCACATTCCGCGATGAGAAACCCTCGTTCGTCGGCTTACGTCAAATGGGCACGAGATACGTCGGCATCCACACACGCGACCTCGCCGGGAACGTCGGGCCTACACCGCCGGTGAAATCGATCAATAACCCGTATGGTCGCATCAGCTTCGCCCAACTCACGATGGATAACGATCCACGAGGCGTCTTCAAGCGCAGCTGCTTCTCTTGCCACGGCTCGGGTGCTGCCGAAGCCGCGAAATGGAACGCCTCCTCCTACGCCGATACGATCACGAGTGAGAACAAACCAAAGATCCTGAACCGCATCGAAAACACCTCAATGCCGATGCCGCAAGCCGGTCTCCTCCCGGTTCGCGAGCGCATGCTCATCAATCTTTGGTTCACGCAAACTTCTACGCCGGTGGAACAATGAAGAAGCTCATTCATCAAAGTAAAATTTGGCTCCTCTTCATCGCGTCCAGCCTCGTGCTCACCGTCGCATTCAATAACTGCGCGAAGGTCGAAGGAACGTCGACTCCTTCGATCGCCGATCTCGCCGCCGCCGGCTCCTGCGATGAAATCCGATTGAAAACCTACGAGTCGGGCTTTCGTCCCTTCTTCCGCTCCAATTGCGTCGCCTGTCATATCGAAGGTGGCCCCGGTCTCGGCACTTTCGCCTCTGAAGACCTCGCCTCCTCGTTCGCCGCGTTCTCCGCAGCCGGAGTATCGAAGGTCGGCTACATGGCGACCAATCCTTCGCACAAGCCGCCGTACACAGGCGCGCACAACAAACCAAAGATCGACGAACTCACACCCGTTTGGCTGGAAACCGAAAAAACCTACCGCGACTGC
>SXSP01000414.1 GCA_005792225.1 Bdellovibrionales bacterium
AGATGAAGTTGATGGCGGTGATCGGTGCCAATCGGCCGGGAGGAAATTGTCCCACCGCGCCTTCGGGGTCTCGAAAGAACAACTCATCGATACCGAGGTTCTTATCAAACAAATATTGGTACATCGTCACGAGGGCGATCGCGAGCGTGCTCCCGGCGAAAAACGTTGTCACCGCGATTCGGCCGACGGTTCGTCGCTCCCTTCTTTGAGCTAAACAGGCGGCGGCGAGAAGGAGAAAGCAGATTGCGGTGTTGGCCTTCATCGTGATGAAACCAGGGAGCACCGACTTCAGAATCTGCGAGTCGATCGCCCAGCCCGTAAGGACGGCGATGGAAATCGCAACGACAGACAAAGATAGGTAAGTCGACAGCGACGCCTTCATACTTGCTCATAGTGATCAACATTCGATGGCCACGCTAGATTCCTAAATAAATGTCGTAATAACTAATCACGCTGAGGCGAAATTGCGCGCTCTGGCGAATGCGAACAGACCTTGTTCCACTCCCCAAAGTTTTGTAGGCTCGGGCCATAGTTGAATACGAATTGAGAATGGGAGAACGGCAATGAAAGGCGACAGCAAAGTCATCGATATCCTGAACGAAGTCCTCACCGGTGAGTTGACGGCGATCAACCAGTACTTTCTCCACGCGCGAATGTGCACCCACTGGGGCTACGAGCGCCTCGGAAAAACCATCTATAAAGAATCCATCGACGAAATGGTTCACGCCCAAAAGCTGATCGATCGCATTCTGTTTCTCGACGGTCTTCCGAACCTTCAAAAGTTAGGACCTCTGAATATCGGGCAAACGGTCCCGGAAGCGTTGAAGGCGGATCTCGCTCTTGAAGGCCAAGCCGTTCCTCGCGTGAAGCGTGGAATCGATCTCTGTTACGATGCCGCCGACCACGTTAGCCGAGAACTTCTCGAAGAAATTCTCGCCGACGAAGAACGCCACGTCGATTGGTTGGAATCACAATTGGGATTGATCGATCAGATCGGTAAAGAGCACTACCTCGCCCAGCAGATTCACCCGAAGGACGATTAATCTTTACCCTTCGTTGAGTGCGAGGTGAGCGTGTCCTGGGTCGGCGTCTGCTGGCCCAGGTACTTCTGCAACTTGACGAGGCAAGCGCCGCAGTCCGTGGCGGCGCCACAGCTGTTTTGAACTTGCTCGATGGAAGGCCCGCAAGTCTTTACGACTTCGATCAGGTCCTTCTCACTCACGCCTTTGCAAATGCAGATATACATGAATCTATTTTGAACGAGCCGCCCCGGACTTGCCTCAAAAATCGACTTGCATTTGGTTTTCAGTTTCTGGGTGAAGCTTCTAAGTAGTGGAAACGCCGAGCGGAAATCCTTCATAGCAAAGGATTTCGAGCTGGCGGCGTTTTTCAACTCACGATCAACTAGAGAGGTTGTTTCAATCTGAACCGGTTCAATGAAGATGATTCGCGGATTCCTCGACCGGCTCGATGAGATCATCCGGGGTGGCCTCGCGAGCCATCAGCGCCTCGATTTCAAATACCAGGTCTTGCCCCGCGAAAGGATGGTTTCCATCGAAGGTGATGGTGTCACCCATGATCTCAACCACGCGGTAGCTCGAGTCCTGCATTTTCACGAGATCACCGATCTTGAGCCCATCGGCCCCGCGGAGTTCCTCACGGGTCCGCGTAAAAGATTTCTTCGGATCGTAGAATCCGTACGCTTGATCCGCGCGAAGCGAGATCGAGCGCCTCTCTCCGGCGCGGAGATCCTGGAGACCCTCCGCCAAGGCGCTTAAGAGTCCGGAACCGTGAACCTGGTTCACGATATCGCAATTCACGGTGGAGCTGAGGATGCGGCCGAACATGTTCTTCAAAACACAGCGAAACGAAATGACCTGAGCTTTCATCGGGACCCCCAATCAAGAAAGTGAATACGAGTGGACAGGGAAGCCGGGACAGAACTTCAGTACGATTTCGACAGCTTGCGAACGTGAGCCGGAACTCTTTTAGTGTAGACTGCCTATGGCCCGAATGCGATGTGAATTCTTCCGCGACGTTTCAAAACGAGACGAGACGGGTAGAGCCGCTCCCGGCCTGGGTTTCCGGCTGCCAGCTTTGAATCGCCACTTCCTTCTGAGGATTCATTTCCTTTCTGCGGAAACAGTGATAGGGTGCCCGCAGTCATGCTTGTTTCGAAGTCCTTGGTCATACCGTCCTTGTCCTCCGAACTGGCTCCCAGCCTTTAGGAGGCCACAAATGGGTAAGAAGTTATACGTCGGAAACCTTCCGTTCTCGGCAACAGAGCAGATCCTCAGCGAAACTTTCGCTGAATGCGGAACTGTTGAATCAGCAAAAATCATCACTGACCGCGACACAGGCCGTAGCAAGGGCTTCGGTTTCGTTGAAATGTCTTCGGATGCAGAAGCACAAACTGCAATCGAGCGCTACAACGGCGCTGATTGGGGTGGACGCCCGATGACGGTCAACGAAGCTCGCCCGCAAGCTCCCCGTGAAGGCGGCGGCGGCGGTCGTGGTTTCGGCGGTGGCGGCGGCGGACGCGGCGGCTACGGTGGCGGACGCGACGGCGGAAACCGCTGGTAATGAGCGGCTGGTTCTTTCGAGCCAGCTGAACATCTTGGTTCAAGAGAAAGCCAACCTTCGGGTTGGCTTTTTTTATTTGCTGCGCAGAAAGCAGCGAAAACTTTTTGAATATTTTGAAGAAGAGGCGTGGCCCGTGGTTTTCACGCTCCGGTCGCCTTCGAATTCGAACTCTCCCGTTTCGCGGGGAATCTCTTGCCTCAGGTAAACTGATATTTCACTCGACGCGAGACCAACGATCTTCGCGAGAGAAAGTTTTCCCTGCGAATTCCCTCGATGATGAGTCCATCTCTGATGCGAGGGAGACATGAGAGCCACGACCTTTCACGACTGCAGCTCTCAAGCACATAAATTATTTTCGTTTAAGGACCTGGCGGCCTTTGACGATCGTTTGAGAGTCGAGGATCGTGTACGAAGCTTCCCATGAACCTTCGCGGTTGACGTAGATTTGTGAGCCTACGATTTTGTAGGGCAAGCTCTCGGGAGGCTTTCCGAAGAACGAGTTGGCGCTATCAACGAGGACTCCGTCCTCGAGCGTCACGCAGTGTTGCATTGTGCTGTTCGGAGGCGCTCCGAGACCGCCGCCACCCGTGCGGCAGAATTCAGCGGCAGAAGCGTTGACGGTTACGAGAGTCATAAGAGCGAAAAGAACGAGTTTCATATCTATCTCCTTTAAGTGTTTCGTTATCGATCGTTTTGTCTGAAATGGTTTTATAACGCGCCGCCCCTAACGTACAGTTAAAAGAAATTAATTTAGCCCGCGGAGTACATTAAAAATGAATATCAACGTCTTCAGATTTGAGGCTTACCGGAAGGCGTTTTCGGCGATATTCGAGCAAGAACGCAAG
>SXSP01000415.1 GCA_005792225.1 Bdellovibrionales bacterium
ATCTCTTGTGAGAATTTTCCGTCGGCGCAGGGAATCGAGACTTTATCCTTTAAACCACCACCGGTGATCACTACCGGATTCGAACCCGTACATTGACCCGCGACGGTCGTACGCGCGCCAACGACATCATCGGGGCGAGGCTGCGTAAAGCGAAGTTGTTTATTTTCTCCCGCCTTCGCGGCGTCGCAGAGTGCAAGTGCTTTATCGAGCGGCGTTTGACCCGAGTTAAACTTTACGGGCGAGCAAGCGGCCGACAGCATCAGCACGATCAACGCGATCCCAGACTTTTGCAGAGCCGCCGCACTCAGCTTGTGCGAAACCATCGAATCCTCCCGCCCGTAAACCCTAGACACTTCAATCAAGTAGATAGGTGAGCAAGAGGGGTGCCAGTGTGAAACTTCTACCAGGATATATGTTGCTGATCTCGCACGGGAATTTCGTGCGCGACCAAAGTATAATTTCGAGAAAACTGTCTACAAGGAAGCACGTGATCAGTTCTTAGATATTTTCTCGAACTTTAACCGCACGGGATTTCGTTTCGGTCCGAAACAACCCGACGTTGGGTGGAGGCCTCTCGCGAGCGGAAATGCCCGATGAGAGTACATTTTCCGCGAATTTCACCTCGCGCACCCCTCGCGCCTTCACCGCGCCGCGTGAAAAATTTTGAGATTTTCGAAATATCGTCAAGCCAGCAGACGATTTCGCTGGATAAACAACTTCGATTTGCGGACTCAACAACGTAAATTTATTCGGGAAATCCGCTATCAGAGAGGCTTTCGTCTTGGCCAAGGCTAACCGGATAAGCATGAGAAGGTCGCGGACGCGATCAACCTGCACCGCGAAAGGTGCCAGTGCGTTTTTTCGTATGCTGACTTCCCCAAGTCCGCGCTTTAGGAAGCGCGGCGAAGAGAAGCGGCATGAGAAACCGGCGTGGAATCCACCTGCGAAGATAGTAGAAGATCCGGGCATCGATGGTGGCCGGAATCCAGAGCGGAGGATTCTCCTGCTGGATGACTTTGATCACCAACCTGGCCACGTCGAACGGATCGGTTCGGCTGAGGCCCATGAGCTTTTCTATGAACGGTGACATGTTCGCGTAATAGTCGCCGTAGATGCCTTCCTGCCAGTGATCGGGATGCGAGAGCTTCGTGTAATAAACATTTTTAAATGAATTTGATCGGATAAATCCGGGCTGGATCAGCGAGACATCGATCCCGAATGGTTTCGTTTCATACCAGAGAGCCTCGCTCAAACCTTCAAGGGCGTATTTCGATGCGCTGTAAGAAGCCATGGTTGGCATCGCGAGCATTCCGCTCACCGACGAGATGTTGATGATCTTACCGCGCCCCAGTCGCCGCATCGTGGGAAGTACGAGGCGAATCAACTCGACCGGTCCGAAATAGTTCGCGTTCATTTGACGAAATTCATCGTCGGCCGTCATGTGTTCGACGACGGATCGGTAGGAAACGCCAGCATTATTCACGAGGATGTTCACGCCACCCCACTTTTCCTCGATTTCCTGGATTAACCGATCGCGATCTCGTTGGGAGGTCACATCGAGCTCCCGCAACCAAAATCGTTCTGATTCTTGAAAGCGACCGCGCACGGTTTCAAGTGAGGCACGTCGGGCCGTGATGACGACCCGGTATTGAGGCATTCGGTAAAGAAACTTGGCGAGCGCGAGTCCGATACCCGAGCTGCAACCGGTCACGAGGATCACCGGTTTAAACGTCTGAGGCGTGTGCCTCTTCATCCAGTACCAGAGACGACGGAGCATCCTTCCTCCATCTCTTTAGTTTACAAGATCTGAACGTCGTCCTCCATGGAGCACCGACGCCCGATCTCATTATGAGACACAAAGAGTGGTCTCACGGGTTAACTTGCTGTAGATTGCACTGATGCCGATCGTGGATTTAAATGATGCGAATTTTGATGAGATGACCGAAACCCATGAACTCGTGGTTCTTGATTTTTGGGCGCCCTGGTGCGGACCTTGCCGGGCTTTTGCCCCCATCTTCGAAGCCGCGGCCGCCCGGCATCCTGACATCCTCATCGGTCGTATCGACACCGAGTCAGAAACGACTCTCGCCAAACAGTTCGAGATATTTTCGGTTCCGATGATCATCGCCGCGAAAGCCGGGACGATGGTCTACGCGCGCCCCGGAGCCCTCAGCGACGAGAAGCTGGAAGTTCTCGTCGCCGAGTTACGTAAAACTTAGTCTCCATCACTGGCACCGGAAACCGGCCGCCACGAGATTTCCTCTGATTTGCGAGAGCGCGTTCATGCACTCCTGCGGACCGATGTCAGATGCGACGACCTTTTCGCGCCGACCGAGTTTCGTGTAGACGAGTGAACAACCGAGTGGCTTTCTTTCGATCTCGAGAGATCGTTGGTCACTGTTTGAACTGCAGTCGACGCGATCCTGAGCTTGGGCTTCAGCGATTGGCTGCGCCCCCGTCTGCGTCGGATTTTCCGTCGGTTTTTCTGCGGTCGCGCAGGCGCCTAGAACGAGCGCGCAGGCGAGAACGAGCAAATTCCTTTTCATGAGTCCCTCCCTGTTTCCCCGCCTTTCATTAGAACTCATCCGCCTCCATCACCCAAGTTTACGAGAGCCTCTCGTTTCACATCAGGATCAAAATGGGCAAACGAACCGATACTGTCGAGAGAGACGACACGGGAGACACCAAGACGTCGACGCTTTTCCGCGACTAGAGCAGATCTGCGGGAGCGACTTCAACGACACTTTCGATCGCGGCGAGCGGATGAACCCTCACGAGTTTCAGTCTGGAGGCGGCGAAGAGGTCGCGGAATTGTCTTTCGGTGCGCTCTTTTCCGCCGGGAGTGCAGACGAGCATCTCAAGGTCGATGAGTTTTCCGACGTGATACCCGCCGTTTTCGGGAATGACGGATTCGACGATGAACAATCGCGACGTCGGCTTCATCGCCTGACGAATTCGCGAGAGGATGCCGACCGAGATTTCATCACTCCAGTCATGGAGGATGTTTTTCAAGATATAGGCGTCAGCTCCCTCGGGGACGAAATCAAAAAAGCTTCCGCTCTGAACTTCGCACCTTTGGCTAAGGCCGTGGCCATCGAGAACGCGCTTCGCTCCTTCAACAACATGGTGTTGATCGAAAAGCAGCCCCCGTGCGTTTGGATGGCGCAAAAGAACTTGGCTTAAAAACTTTCCGTTACCGCCGCCGATGTCCGCGATGACATCGTATCCGGTAAAATCAATGAGCTCAGCCACGATGTTCGCCGACTGCACGGCCCAGCCCGACATCGCATCATCGAAGATGCCGCTGTCTTCGGGATTCTCGGAGAGAAAATCAAACAAACTCTTCCCCTGCTGCAGTTCAACGGCGGCCCGACCGGTCTGCACCGATCGGCGGAGTTCTCCCCACGCGTTCCAGTGAAACGCGCGACCGTTCATCAAAACCATCCCGTGAACGGAATCAGGCGCGTCTTTCAATAGAGGCCTTGAGAGCTCATTCAGGGCGAAAACGCGAACGGGTTCTTCGACGAAGATCCCGACCCCCGCAAGGAGCCTAAGCACTCGGTAGAGCGATTCCTCATCGGCGTTCACTTTTTTAGCGAGGTCCACGATGGAGAGAGGTCCCGCTTTGAGGTGCCCCGCTACGTCGAGTTCCGCCGCGACGATGACCGCCTGAGAAATCCAGTGACTTGTCACCACCTCCAGGAGCGCAATCGGAGCGGGAAACGTGCGTTTCTTCGCATAATCGAGCGCAACCCGAATCTTTTCGACGGCTTTAACGAATGGAACCGAGGGAACTCGTGAGAAATTCAACATGGCGCTAATCTCTTGGCGCCCCACGCCCGAGTCAAGTTGAGAGATGGTGACGACTCGCACCCCGGAGCTCAAGTCGATGCACCCTGTAAATGGCTTCCCACCGTCAATTCTCAATGGCCTTCGCCGGTCCGAACCGGTAAACGGAGGAAATGAAACTCATTCGTGACCTTCGTTCGGTCCTTAATTTGACCGTCATCATCGCGGGTTTAGGTTATTTCGTCGACCTCTTCGATATCACCCTCTACGGCGTGGTGCGGGTCGCATCTCTGAAGGATCTGGGGATCACCGATCCCAACGAAATTCTCTCGAATGGCATCTTTATCTACAACATGCAGATGTTCGGAATGATGTTGGGTGGTCTCCTCTGGGGCATCCTCGCCGACCGCAAGGGCCGACTTTCTGTCATGTTCGCCTCGATTCTTCTTTATTCGACCGCGAACATCGCGAATGCCTTTGTCACCTCCGTTCCCGCGTATGCGGCTTGCCGGTTCTTCGGCGGTCTGGGTCTTGCGGGGGAGCTCGGAGCCGCGGTCACCTTGGTTGCCGAGTCTCTACCGATCGAACGCCGTGGTCTCGGAACCACGGTCGTCGCGACCCTCGGTATGCTCGGCATTCTCGCGGCGGCTC
>SXSP01000416.1 GCA_005792225.1 Bdellovibrionales bacterium
ATCTAGCACACCTGAACGATTCCGCTCAAGTCGCAGCCCGCAGGTCCTGGACCAAGAGCTGAAGCGTGCGCCGCCCAGAGTAATAATTCCATTGAGGTTCCACGAGAGCGTCGACGCGGCCAACGTCCTCGAGAGCCCCTTGCATGAGCGGGTGATCCTTGGGCGGAGAAAACCACAGCGCCACTCGGGACACTTGGTTCGATTCGGCGAGGGTGAGGCGATAGTGTCCACCCTTCAGTGGTCTCACCTGCTGAATCAATACGTTACGCACGCAAAAAACCGGTGGTGCGAATTGCGCACCGAACGGACTCAAGTGCTCATACCAGTTCATGAAGGTCGGATTGAGATCATCAAGGCTAGCTTCGGCGTCGTAGACCCAAGTTCGGGGCTCCGCCTGCACGAGTTTTTTCGAGAAAAACTCCTCGAGCTTCTGACGGAAGAGTTCGGCATTTCCGACTTTTAGCTCGAAACCGGCGGCGACCGCGTGTCCACCGAATTGCTCAAGGGCATCGGATGCGGCCCCCATGGCATCAAGGGCGTTGAGTCCCCGGCCCTCGGGCATGCGCGCGCTTCCCACGATCACGCCGTCCTCAGAGCTGAGCGATCCTACAAATGTGGGTAGCCCGTATTCTTGACACAACTTCGTCGCGACAAGCCCCACGACCCCGCGGTGGAAGGCGGAGGAGTAAACGAAAATCGATGAGCCCGGCGGGTTCTTGCGCAGGTACTCCATCGCCTCGGCCTCGGCGCTTCGCTGCGAGGCTTGACGATCTTGATTGTTCGAGAGCACGCGATCGACGAGGAGCTGCGCTTCGTTTTCGTCGCTGACGAGATAAAGGTCGATGGGCTGAATTCCCATCTCCATTCGCGAGAGCGCGTTTAACTTGGGAGCGAAACGGATGGCGACGTCCTGGCTCGTCAGGGGATTACCCCAGAGCCCCAAGGCCTGCATCAAGACGCGAAGACCGGGGCGCTTGGTTTGCGCAAGCTGTAAGAGTCCGTGCTTCACGAGTACGCGATTTTCGTCAACCAGGGGAACCATGTCAGTAAGAGTTCCGATGACAAAACAATCGAGGAGCGCCTTGGGCTCAAAACCTTCCTTGATGATTCCCTCTTCAAGTAGAGTTCTTCGGAGCGCGAGCGCCAAGTAGAACGCGACACCCGGTCCGCAAAGATGCGAAAGACCCGACGTGCAGTTGCCGCGATTCGGATTCACGACCGCGATGGCCTTCGGCAGAGTTTCCTTCGGCAAGTGATGATCGGTAATGATCATATCGAGCCCGATGGAATTCGCGAATTCGACCTCTTCGGTCGCCGTGATGCCGAGATCGACGCTCACGAGGAGCTTTCGTCCACCATCGCGGAGTTTTTGAATGGCTTCTTTGTGAAGACCGTAACCCTCGCTCAAACGCTTGGGCTGATAGTACGTGACATCTTTGTAGCCGAGCCACTCAAACGCCTTTAACAAGAGCGCAAGTGCTGAAGTGCCGTCGAGATCATAGTCCGCGTAGATGACGATCGCTTCTTGCCTCTCGCGCGCGGTCACCAGACGACGAACGGCTTTTTCCATGTCATGAAGGCAAAAGGGATCGCGGAGAAGTTTGAGGCTCGGGCTCAGCCATTTCTGGATGACATCTTCGGACTCAAATCCACGAGCGCTCAGAACTTCCCAGATGAGCCTCGGAAGTCCTGAAGGTGGCGGCTGGGGATGCGGATTCCGCGGTCTCCAGACGATTTCGCTCGTGAGTGGCTGGGTGCCCGTCGCTGCTGGATCCAATGGTTGTGTCCTCCATGGGGCCTAGAAAACGGCTACCAGAGGGTGCCAGGCAAAAGCATTTGCCGCCAGACACCCCCACAGGGACTTCGGACTTCTCAAACCTAAGCCGCAGGTTTTCCTTTGAACTTCTCGGCAACCAGGATCAGCGGAGCCGCGACGTAAACCGACGAGTAAACACCGAAGATGATACCGACGATCAGCGTGAATGCGATGTCGGAGATGACTCCGCCACCGAAAATGTAGAGGGCTACGACCGCGAGCATCGTGGTAAACGCCGTGAGAATCGTACGTCCCAACATTTCGTTGATCGCGAGGTTGATGACGTAGCTGAGCGAGCGATCACGATACTTCGGAGCCGTCTCGCGGATCCGGTCGAAAGTCACGATCGTGTCATTCAGCGAATAACCGATGAGCGTGAGAATCGCCGCCATGATTTGGACGTTGAACTCACGCCAGAGGAGCGAGAACAGTCCGATCGTCACCACGGAATCGTGCACCAAACAGATAACCGCGCCAGGCGCGAACTTGTAATCGAAACGCAGCGATACGTAGATCAAAATCACGAGGAAGCAGTAGAAAGCCGCGAGGAAGCCGTTTCGCTTCAGATCGGAGCCGACCTGCGGCCCGACGGTATCGACTCTTAAGAGTCCCTCGTCGGCGAGCTGGAACTCGGATTTCAGTTTCTCGCGAATCGAGGCGACACTGGCATTAATGAGATCGTTCGTTTCCTTTTCGGTTGCGCCTTTGGGCGACTCGAGACGAATCAAAAATTCGTTCGTACCGCCAAAGGATTGAATGGAAGGTTCCTTGACGCCGGTCGAAACGATCGCTTCGCGAAGTTGAGACGCTTCAACATGCTTGTCGAAGCGAACTTGAATCTCGGTACCACCCGAGAAATCGATTCCGTAATTCAATCCGCGCGTGAAG
>SXSP01000417.1 GCA_005792225.1 Bdellovibrionales bacterium
CGCGGTCTGCCGCGCTTGCGCGGATCTCACCTGCGGTTCTGAGGGCTCGAGACCTGCCACACCGTCCAGGTCAAAATAAAAAAGGCAGCCTTCTGGCTGCCTTTTTTATTTTGAAATGGATGGGGTGGCAGGGATCGAACCTGCGAATGTCAGAATCAAAATCTGATGGCTTACCGCTTGCCGACACCCCAACAGGGAAAATTCGAGAGACCAAGTTCTAAAAAAATTGTGAGACAGAAGCAAGCACAAAATCCACGGCCGATTATGTAGTTAACTAAAGAATTGCGCGAGGTAGTGCTGTGAATCCATGCATTTAGGCGAACCCTCGACTTGGGTTGCTGAAAGGTTCAGCAATGAGACCGCGCCCGAAGGTCGAGTGGGGATCTCACGTTTAGACAAATTTTAAGGCAGAGGCCGGGAATCCGATAAGTCTTCATGGGAAATCGTGTGGAGCGCCTCTTAGGCTATTGGATTCTGGCAGCGGTGGGAATGGGCGGGGTTGCGTGCTCAAAGCCTTCGTCGACGGCTTCCGTTCAGATTCTCATGCCCACGGGGTCGGGAGTGCTGCAGAAGAGCGTGAGGTCTCCTTCAGCACTCACCACGGACCTTGGATCTTGGGGAGCGCGTGCGATTGAGTCGGTGGATGAGATTAACTGTTATGTCGTCACGGTCGGAGGGGCGTCGTCGGCTTACCAGGCGCACACTTGTCAGACGAGTGATGAGGCGCAAGCGTTTACGTTTGGGCCGAGTGGGGTTGCGGCACCGGGAAAATTGCTGACACTTGAGGTTGAGCCGGGGCGAAAAGAGCTTCGAGTTTTCGCGACCCATGCAAAGGACGGTCGCTGTCCTGACATGAAGAACGTGGATCCGCGGGGCCTTGCGCAGTTCAGACAAGTGGGAAAGGCGATCGCGGACATTCGGCCTGGAACGAATGACGTGACGATCACGGCGGACCTTTCGGGGCCGGTTATTGATCATTGTGGTGATAGCGTCGCGCCGATTTTAAATAAGCGTGATCTCTCGAGATGTTTGCAGCGCCGGAGCGAGATCGATTCGGGCGTGACGTTTCTGGGGGACCGCGCGGTTGTGATGTTGAAGCGCGATGAGGACATCGGGTCCTACATCAGTGAGCTTCCCGCCGGCATTTCGGCTGCGGTGGTAGCGAGTTATCCTCAAGGGAACATAAACTCTCACTTAGTTTTGTTTACAAGTCCCGGGACGCTTGCAACGGATCTCGCGAAACTTTGTGGGAGTGACCGCGTGAGTTTCGTTGAGCCGGTCGAAAGTGGATTTCAGATCGCAATGCCGGGGCCCACGGGTGTTTACGATAAGGTCATCGTCGCTGTCTTGGGTACCGGAGTTGATTATGCTCACTCTTTCATTTCGGCTGCCGGGGCCAAATTCGAGAAGACGGCCGAGATCATCAACGGTGTCGACGACGATTTAAACGGCTTCATTGATGATCGCTTCGGCTGGAACGTGTTGGACCCGAATGCGAGCGTCATGGATGCGGATGGCTTCGGAACTGGGATTGCCGGGCGTGTGCTTGCCGGAGCGGGAGCCGTGCCCGGAACTTCGCCCACGCCGGTTCCGGTTCGCGTGATGCCGGTGAAGTCTCTTGATGACACGGGGAGTGGCTATATCCATCAAACTGCTAACGGCATCCTGGCGGCGGTTGATGCGGGTGCGGCCGTGGTGGTTCTTCCTTATCAAATGCAGGTGAGAAGTCGTTTGCTCGAGAGAGCCATGTACCATGCGATGGACTCAGGCGTCCTCGTTGTGACGGCGGCGGGAAATGAAGCCGCGGATCTTGATCTCGTTCCCTATTATCCATCGGCGTTCGGGTATCCGATTCTCACCGTAGCTTCGATCACCGATGCGGGCTTGAAGGCTTCGTTTTCAAACTTCGGGAAGTTGAGGGTGCATCTCGCCTCCAGGGGTGTGGCTCAGTATACGACGAAGCCTGCGTACACCTACGGTAGCATGAGTGGGACGTCGATCTCGGCGGGGTACGTTGCGGGGTTTGCGGGGAAACTCTTTGCTGGTCATCCAACGTTGAGCATGATGGATATTCGGCGTGTGCTCTTACAGTCCGGCACACTCGTGACCACGACGGGATCCTCCGCGTTCGGGATGCGTCTCTTAAATGAAGCCGCTGCGGAAACTCTCGCGGGTACGAGCGAGCAACTAGCTCAACCCATCATCTTCTATCCCCAATAAAAAAGTGCGGTGCGAGATCCGCTTGGAATCCCGACCGCACTCCGGAGCAGGGCCAGCCGCTTCCGTTTTCTTGAGGCTCAGTAGTCGTCGCCCGTGCGACGCTGCTTCATGGAGTTCAGGCTTTCGCTCATCGTGCTGATCTCGGCTTCGTAAGCCTCGAAGACCATTCGCTCGATCATATCCCGCGTCTCTTGATTGAGCGGGTGAGCGATATCTTTGAATTGGCCGTCCTTGCGTTTTTTACTCGGCATCGCAACGAAGAGACCCGTCGTGCCTTCGATGATCTTCAGATCTCGAACCACGAAGCAGTTATCGATTGTGATGGAGACGTACGCCTTCAGGCGATCCTCGTTGACGGGAAACACCTTGACCTCTGTGATGACCATGACTTCCTCCTCAGGATGTCCGTCGCGATGAATCTTGTTGGATTCAATTGCCGGTTCTGTTTCTGCCTCTCCATTATGAAGCACTTCTGACGCCGCGCTCAGACAAAAGTCGAGGGCGTCTCAAGATGAGACGAAGTTCTGAGTAAATAATTTCAATGGAGTGCAGTTGTCTCGGAATGAGACGGATCTTAGGAGAGCGTGCTTGAACTCAGGCCGGTCGACCTTATTTCTTGTATCTCACGATTGCCGGAAATTTCTCCGTGCAATCGTCGGGTCCACCTTTGGCCCATGCGAGGACCTCAAGATCCGGGCGAACGACTTTCGTAAAGTCGATGTCGTTTCCGTAGCGGAAGGTGAGGACCTCTGACGTACCGGTGATCTTTTGTGAGTCAAGACTCACGACGTACTTTTCGCCGTTGTTGTCGTTGTGGTTGTAGGTTTTGTTTCCGCACTTGAGGCTCGTGCCGTTCTCGACGTACTTGAGTCCCGTGAGGCTTGAGAGGTCGAAATCTCCGCCGCGGGAGAGGTCGTCGCCCTGGAGGATGACACCTCCGTTGAATGTGAGGAGAGTGTCGCGCGATTTTTTCTTTCCCATGGGTGCTCCGGGATTGTTGAACCAAACGATGTCATAGTCCGCGAGATCAGCTTCCGAGAGACCTCCGGCTGGTTCATCGATGTACTTCGTGGTGTAACGGATGAGAAGTTGGCTCGCCACGTACTTGGTGTCCTCGGGATCTTCGGAGCCTGAGGCGCTGTCGCGCACAATGAGAATTTTCGGATTCTTCTTAGGGGACACGTAGCGCACGACGGTTTCGGCGATGAGCTGTGAGGACGCGCCGTTGACGACAAGTTGGTTGTTCGCTTCGTCGCCCATGGCGATCA
>SXSP01000418.1 GCA_005792225.1 Bdellovibrionales bacterium
AGACAGTGTACGCCTCAGCACGGATCTCACGCGCGAGGCTGCTGACAAACTTAAGCGTGCACAGAATTTAATGTCGAGGACGAAGAACACGGATATCGGCGAAGTCCTAGAAAAGGCACTCGACACCTGGCTTGATCGCAACGATCCCGTGCGCAAGGCGAAGCGCTCAAAACGCCCAAAGAAAAATTCTGTGCAAACAGAGAACGTGCCGGCAGCGGAAGCTCACGCCGTTTACGCCCGAGATGAGGGGCGTTGCACCTTTACTCTTCCCAATGGCAAGCGGTGCCCCAATGAACGCTGGGTGCAGCTCCATCACCTGCAGTACAGAAAAGACGGTGGTAGCCACGATGCCGAGAATCTCACGACTCTTTGTTCAGAGTGCCATGCGCTCGTTCACCAGCTGGATTTGCCGTTGAACGAGCTGCGAGCGCCGCGGGCTGCGTACTCGATGTCGCCTCACGTGGGTTTCGTGAATCTCAGGAGCGCGTAGTTCATCGCGCCCAGTTTGTAGGCCAGCGCGATTCGCGCGAGGCTTGCGGTAAAGTCCGAGCTTCCGACGCGGCCGCTTGCGAGATCGACAAGATCCGTGGGGTGGGTCGCGAAGTGACGAACGGTTCGCGTGAGGGTTGCAAGCCACGTGCGGGCGACGTGTTTGGAGAGATCGTCTGACTCGTTTTGCTTAAAGCCTACCAGTCGACCGAGATTCAGGTACTCGCCGGGTGATAGGAGTTGGGGAAGTCGGCCTTCGGCGCAGATGGGTTCGAGAAGAAACTTTCTTTGCCAGGACGACGGTATCTCCGAGCTGCACCAGGCGCAGATCACGAAGTGACCGCCTTTTTTCAGGACGCGGAAAGCTTCGCGGAAAACGCGCTCTTTGTCGATCATGTGTTCGGTGCTTTCGATGGCGATGAGGGAGTCGAAGGACTCATCTTCGAAATCGTTCTCGAGCCAATCCATGAGGCGGAAGCGAAGTTGACCACGGGCGGAGGATCTTTGGTTTGCGATTTCGTATTGCGCGGAGGAGATCGTGACGCCGATGACGTTAGCGCCGTACTCGTCGGCGAGAAGTTGAGAGGTGGCGCCGTAGCCGCATCCGATATCGCCGACGGTTTGGCCGGCGCTCACGTGCGCGCATTTGGCGACCAAATGGGAGAGTTGGCGGACGGCGGTTTCGACGGATTCGTTTCCCTCGGTCCAGAGTCCGTGATGGAGGTGTTCTCCCCAGATCTGCCGGTAGAAGTGATCGAGGTCATCGTAGTGGAGGGCGACGGAGCGGCTTTGGATGAGCGTTGGTGATTCGATCATTTGGTTCCTCCTTATCATCATTGCAAACACGATCTATTTACTGAGTCAAACGGCGTGACGAAAACAGCAAAGGTGTCACGTGGGCACCAAAAACGCGGCACGGTCGTTGCTACCTTTAGAAATCACGAAGGAGGTCCGTATGAAATACGTCTTGCTTGTTGCAACTCTGATGATGGGACTCGCGGCTGAAGCGCGGCCGGGTGGTCCTTTCCCTCGCGATCCTCGTGGTCCGCATCGTCCTGGTCCGGTTCCACAACAGACGGTTTGCGTGGCGCAGAACCGAATGGGTCAAACATTCCGCGCGATGGGGTTTGGCCCCCGCGATGCGGGTCAAAGAGCATTGAACAAGTGTGAGCGGAACACACGGTTTTTCCGCTGCCGCATCGTGACCTGCCACCGCGCGGGTCCAGGTCGTTGGTGAGAGGGACGGAGGCGGCGTCCGCGCCGCCTCCGTTTGAACCAAGCGATGTAAACAAGACGAACGATTTTGAGGAACCTGGCTTTGGGGCCGGGTTTATTTTTCGAACCTCGACCAAGGCCCGTGCGACTTCGGGCCAAGTGCGCCGAAGCGGCTCCAGAGACAAAGGAGCGCTTCATGATTTTCCGTCGTTCGATTTTGATGGCCATGACGATTTTCACGGGTGCATCCGCGGGTGCGACGACTCCGCGTGATCTGCGGTCGACCGCGATCGAGGTTTATAGCGAAACCCAAAATCTCACGGCTGCCAATTGCACGGCGAAGCTCTCGGCGCTGAGTTCGAAGGTGAACTCCTATCGTTCGTGGGAACTCATGCGCTCGGTGGTTAAGCGCGACTCGAAGACGATTATCGAAAATCTTTGGCGTTCGCGACTCAATATTCGAGAGAAAATGCAGGAGTTCGCGGATAACGGCGCCCTTTCTCCGCAATGCGTGAGTTCGATTCGAAATGCGTTTCGCAGTTTTCGTTTCATGGAAGAGTACGTCGCGGTTCACACGTTGCCCGTGGGCGCTTGGGTCGAGGCCAAAGCGACTCGCGTTTATTCGGGGGGATTTCCTTGGCTCGTTGAGGGCCCTCAAAAACTGGAAGTCAAAGATGGGGACGTTCTCGTCTCTTACGGTATGGCCTACGGGAGTGCCGCGATCGCGCACGTGGGTGAAGACTCGGGAACGTTTTCGCACATGGCGATCGTTCACGAGGACGCATCGGGAAAGCTCGTGACGATTGAGGCGCATCCGGAATTTGGTGTCAAAGTTGCGCCGCTTGAGAAGTATCTCACTGACGGTAAGGGGCGTTCAGCGGTCTTTCGACACCGCGACACTGTTCTTGCGACTCGCGCGGCAAAACGCATTTACGACATCGCGGCAAAGGCGGATTTTAGCGGGCATCCGATTCCGTACGATTTTACGATGAACTTGTCAGAGCCCTCCCGGCTCTTCTGTGCGGAAGTGGTGAAGTACGCGTTTGATCTCGCCGCGAGCGACTTAAAAAAGAAGAACGTGATGCCGCCGTTTCCGACGAAGATCGCGATGAAGAATCCCTATATCTTGAATGCGTTCGGAATTGAGTCGAGGGTGACGTTCGCGCCGAGCGACATCGAGGTGGACTCCCAGTTCAATCTCATCGCGGAGTGGAGGGACATTGCGCGCGTGCGCATGATGCACCATCAGCAGGCGGCTCTTCAGATGCAATTCCGCTGGCTGGATACACTCAGCTATCAGTACCGGAGCGACTTGCGAACGATCATCGATTCGCGCGCGCTTTTCCTCGCCCGGCGTTTGCCACTCTTTCAGGGTTTCGTAGATGATCTCGTGCCTCCGGATCTCTCGGAGCGAACGCTTGAAGCGGTAGTTCAGGTTTATCTCGTTTCTGAGGACATCCACGAGGCGCTCGTTTTGAAAGATGAAGAGCGCGAGGCGACATTAGGGGTCCTGCTCACTTCAGCGGAGATTCTCACTGCAGCGGAAAAAAATCGCCAGGAGGATCTCGAGGGCTACCTCGCTTACCAAAGGTGGATTCAGTTTGACCGGATTTCGGGATCTCCCGCGCCGTCGAGCCAGCAGTGGCACTGGCTCTTACGCTCGGATGCCGAGTTCGTTGACTGATCAGAAAGAGGCTGCGGGTGCGGTGCTCGTCACGTCCTCACGACTCCGCTCCAAGGCGACGCTCGGCTCGCTCGGCATTGCGAAAACGCTGAGCGAGAATGCGCACATGATGAGGCCGAAAAGATGAAGGCCCATCAAGACCGCGATTCCAAGGTGAAGCCCGACGATGCCCGCAAGCCAGAGTCGTCGCGTGGCATTTGGCCAGATAAAGATGAAATAGAGACCTTCAAGGAGAATCGTACTCCAGGCTCCCAGTAAGAGGAGTGACGGCCAGTGCGCGACCCAGTCCATATCGAATTGGGCGAAGAAGGGGAGGCTGAACATGCGCCAGATGACTTCCCCCGTGCGCCATTGTTCTCCCTGAAGCTTTTCGACGGCACTCGCGAAATAGGAAATGCAAAGATGAAGCTGCATGACCCGGAGGGCAAGCCTCGCGCCACTTGAGGCGCGGCCGGCGAGTGGTTCTTTAGCGAAGTAGGCATCAAGTGAGAGAGCCCGCCCGCAAGGTGCAACCATCAGATAAAATAAAAAGACGTGCGCATAGAGATCAACACCGTAGATCGATGAGAACCCGGTCGTCAGCAAAGTCCAGTGAAGAAGCCAAGCCGTAACGGCCGAAACGCGCGTGAAAAAGCCCAAGCCTAAAAACAAAAGGCTCATCACGTAGGCGAAGCAGACGGCGTACAGAGTTTGTATTTCCGAGACGCCAAAAGGTGCTAACCAATCGGCAATCCAGCCGACTTGCGGTGTGTCCTGCATTCTCAGCGTGTCGGCGATGGGGCCCTGGAGAATTCCACTCCTCGAGAGAAACGTGACGACGGAATCACGCAAGAGAAAAGCTTGAAGGAGGAGAACGAGCACGAGCGAAATCCGCAACACGGCGAGAGGAAGCGGCGAAGCCGGTGCGAGAAAGAAGTTTTCAAATTTTTCGCCCACTCGCGAAAAACGTTCTCTCATTTTGCCTCCGGTTGAGGGCGTTTTTTATGGGCGAACTTCGCTGAATAAGCGGGCTTCCAATCCGCTCTCTCTCCTGCGAGAAACGCTTGGCGCGAGATGGCCGGGAAACTCTCGATGCGAACATTGACGAGTTCGGCGTTGGGCTCGGTTGCGAAGACCGTTCCCGCAAGCGAGGCGGCGAGCGTGCGCTGAAACTGCATTTTGTCTTCCGACTCTTCCAGGAAGGAGTCCACGATGTCGTTCATGCGAAGATCAGCTTCACGATTTTCGCCCTTGACGAGCGCGCGGGTGGTTTTGTTTCCGCTGGTATCATAGACATCGATCAGCGCTTGAAGCTGACCGTAGATTCCAGGTGAAAAGAATCCGTAGCTCATGTTGGCACCTGAGATCTCGCCATACATGTTGAGCGCGGCGCCGATGACCGGAACATCTCGAAACGAAAAGTGAGCGGCGCCCGCGGTGACGAAACAAAGATGAAAAATTACGGCGACGATCCACAATCGGCCATTTTTGACTTTGGACTGCACGACGTTCTCGTCCTCTTTTGTTTTTTAAGATCTCCGGTCGCAGACGGGCTGCGACCGGAGTCGATCAACAAAGATCAACAAATTAGCTGCCGAGTTCTACGCTCGGTGCCGGCATCATCGGTTGAGCCGAGTGGGACTGAGGTGCCCAGTACGGGCGATAGGGGCGGTAAGGACGGTAGGGGCGATACGGACGATAGCCGCCACCGTAAGGGCGGTACGGACGATAGGGACGATACGCGCGGTAGGGGCGATAGCCTCTGTACGGCCGCGCGAGATTTTCTTCGTTCGATGCGAGAGCGACGCCGTCCATTTCTGGAACGACGGCCGAGCCTTGCTCATCAACCAGCGTTAAATCTTGAACGGGAACTGTTTGCGCGCTTTCACCGTGAGCGGTGAAGCCTGTGCCAATCATGGCGAGTGCTGCGAAGCCGGTGATGATGTGCTTCAGATTCATGATGTACCTCCTTGGTGGTTGGCCTTCAAAGTGAGAGCCGATTGCGTTGGTCTAAATAAATTCTCTGAGAGATTCAAGCGACTCGGGCCCACTTCAAAATCTCAACACATTCAGTACGGGGTCTCGGCCAGTTGGCATGGGGCGGGTTGAGCCCCTCTTGAAAGCGTGAGGACGGAATCAAGATGAACTGGCGATAAATCTCATGCAAACGAGCGTGTCCGGTTACATTTGGCGTCTCAAATCGAGGCGATGATGTTTTTGTCGACTTCTTAAAGTTCTACACGTTGATCTGAGACACATATCGACTCAGGTCTAATCAAAGTCCTGCCGATAGGTCGACGTACGATATCGGTGCAGGTACTCCGATTGCTCACGAGTACTAGTGAAGGTGCGAAAAACACGGATTGCGGGAGTTCGCCCGTCGAACTTTTAGCCGTCCCAAAAGAGGGCATAGATGAAAAAGTACTATGTATTTGCAACGATCGGTTTACTCGGTAGTGCATTGAGTCTCTCCTTCGCTAACTGTTCTAAGGTTACTTTCGCTCGCGATGACGCAAGCATCATCGATAAGTTGAATACGGGCGGCGGCATCGTGATCAACGCGGATGCCGAGTTCACGAAATCCGAGCAAGTTCAGCTCTCTCTCATTCACGGGAGCGCGGCTGAAATGTACATCACCAACGACCCGACTTGTAAGAGCGGCGGCTCGTGGGAATCTTACGTTGCCGAGAAACCCTGGGTCTTGGCTGATAAAAACAAGAGCGCCAAAGTTCATGTGAAGTTCCGCGAGGTGAAGGACTCGGATCTCGAGTCGAATTGCTTCTCGGATGCGATCGTCCACGACGATATTCCGCCGGTCGTTGATATTAAGAAGAGCGTTGATCCCGCGATCGGAATCACGAACGCGGCGGTTGAGTTCTCCGCGAGTGACGCGGGTTCCGGCGTCGAAATCGTCATGTGCGAAAAGGACGGATCGAACCAGCCTTGCAGCGGTCAGATGAAAATGTCGAACCTCGTTGAGGGCCACCACAACGCGAAAATCCATGCTAAGGACAAGGCCGGAAACGAATCGACACCTTCGAGCATCGTCTTCCTGGTTGACCTCACGCCTCCGACAGTTCAACTGATCTCGACTCCCGCGCTCGTCACGAGCGGGACGTCTTCTTCGTTTCAGTTCCAGGGATCCGACAACCTTTCTGGAATCAAGGGCTACGAGTGCAAAATCGATAGCGAAGCGCAATTTGTGCCTTGCTCCAGCCCCTACACTCAGAACTTGAGCTCGGGCGTTCACACGTTCCACGTTCAAGCGATCGATAAAGTCGGCAATCGTTCAAAAGAAGAAAAATACCAGTGGACCATCGACATGACGGCTCCGCACTTGGAATTCACGAAGACTCCGCCCGCAAAGAGCAATTCAGCGACGGCCGAGTTCCAGTTCGTCGGAACCGACGACGGGCAAGCGATTTCGAACTTCCGCTGCTCGCTCGATGATGCCGCCTACGCTCCTTGCACGAGCCCGCACGTCTTAAACGGTCTCACCGAGCAGCCGCACAAGTTCTCCGTGATCGGAATCGATTCGGCCGGCAACCCCTCGCAGCCGATCGTTTACAATTGGCTCGTGGATCTCACGAAGCCCAAGGTGCAGATCACGACGAAGCCCGCTCCGGTGACGAAGCTTTCCGACGCGACTCTCGGATTCACCGCGACTGACGTCAATGGCTCGGGTATCGCGAAGATCGAATGTAGCCTTGATAACGGTGCGTTTGAAGTCTGCGAAGTCAAAAAGGACTACACGAATCTCAGCGAATCTACGCATAAGTTCTCGGTGCGTGCGACCGACCAAGCCGGAAACGTCTCGGATACGGTGAGCTACTCGTGGAGAGTCGATAAGACACCTCCGACGCTCGAGATTCTTTCAGGCCCTGCGGCTCTTACGAAACTCTCGGCTGCCGACTTCGTCATGAAGGCCGATGATCCGAACGGCGGTGAAGTCGACCGCATCGAATGCAAACTCGACTCCGAGCCGAACTTCTCGATCTGCTCGTCGCCTAAAACATACTCGGCAATCCTCGAGGGAAGTCACCTCTTCTCGGCCCGCGCGGTCGATAAAGCCGGTAACGAGTCGAAGATCGCCACTCACTCGTGGGTGATGGATGCAAGCGGTCCCGCGATCAACTTCCAGAAGTTCCCGCTCTCCGTGATCGGTCAGCTCGATAAGGCGGAACTCCAGTTCACGGTGACTGACAGTTACTCGGATGTGGCAAGTGTCTCGTGCGGACTCAACGGAAGCCTCGTTCCGTGCCCCGCAAGCCACGCCGTGAATTACTCGAATCTCTCGGTTGGCGATTACACTTATACGGTGACCGCGAGCGATAAACTCGGCAATCAAAGCCGCGTCGATATCAAGTTCGCCGTTCGTCGCAACTTGATCGAAAAAAACCAAATCGTTCCGGTCGATGCGAATAACAAGATCGACGTCCTCGTTGTCATCGACAACTCCGGATCGATGGCGACCGAGCAAGCAAATATGTCGACACGCTTCGCGACCTTCCTCGATCAGTTAAACGGTCTCAACTGGCAAGTTGGTATCGTGACGACGGACCTCTCAGGCACGACAGCGTTAAAAGACGGACGCCTGGTTCCGATGTCGGGTCTCTCGGGTCAATACATCCTCAATTCTTCGATGGACTTCAACACGGCGAAGACCGCGTTCGGCGCGACGATTAAGCGCAGCGAATCGGGAAGCGGAAACGAACAGGGAATCGGTGCTTCGTACCGCGCGATTCAACGTTCGCTCATTCCGGGTGAAGCGGTGAACGCTCCGAACGTTGCGTTCTTCCGTCAGGATGCGGCTCTCGCGATCGTTGTCGTCAGCGATGCCGATGAGACGAATCCGAACGGACTCCAGACGCAGAACAAGCCCGAAGGCTTGATCGATCTCGTGAAGACCACATGGAACAACCAAAAGAGCTTCGCATTCCACTCGATCGTGGTGAAGTCAGGCGACTCCGTCTGCTTACCGAAAAACGGAAACGAAGCTTACGGCAAAAACTACGAGACTCTCTCGAACTTGACCGGTGGTGTAATCGGATCGGTCTGCGCCGACGACTACGCCTCGCAACTCTCGGCGATGGGACGAGTTTCCGCGAGCCTCGTGAACTCGGTCAACCTCGAGTGCGCTCCCGTTGACGTCAACAGTGACGGCAAGATCGACGTCGCGGTCGCACTCAGCGGTGGCGGAGCAGTTCCGAGCTACGTTGTCGATGGAACAAAGGTCACGTTCGCGCAGGCTCTGCCTGCCGGCCAAGTGAACCTCCAGTACTCCTGCCTCTCGAACTAATCGTCCAGTTCACGCGAACGTGAAAAACCGAGCATAGGGTCTATGCTCGGTTTTTCATTTTGCCGGCCCATCGACTTGGCTAAACTCATCTACTACGGGTTCCGAACATAAACTTAACTCGTTTGTAGGCCTCGGTCGCGTTGACGGGTGTTTTGCCTCCCAGGACAATCATCACACAACCTCTTCATCAAAGGATCGGCCACCATGTTTAGCATGAAGCGCCTGGCGCTCGTCTCCGTTCTCCCTCTCGCAATGATTCAATCTGCTTGCTCGAGCAGCTCAGGAACCGCGGCTTCGGCCAGCGGAACTGCGGGATTCTTAAAAGCCCCTTCTGCGTCGTGCTCTGGGCAGCCTTGTGTGCCGGGATCAAACGTTTCGCTCGCGGCGACGGATGCCGAGCGCGCGGTTGCGATCTACGAGGCGTTTAATTCGGAATTCATCGGCCACGTGAACTCCATCATGACCGAAGTTTACACGGGTATGGCGGCTGCGGGCGCGACATCCTGTGATGATGTCGAGATCGGAGCGAGTGGAACCGCAAACGGAATGTCATTCATCGTGACGTCACCGAGCAAGAACATTCCCGCCGGATTCACGAAAGCCGGAGTCTCCTTCGGAAAACGCGTCTACGTCGCTGTCGGCGAGACGCCCATCGTGGAAATCCACGTTTACTGCGGAAGCGATACGAACACGGATCCGCTCACAATCTCGGTTCTTTCAAACAGAAACGGCATTAAGGCCGAATTTATTTATGAGAAAAACAACGACAAAATCCGCATCATGGGCGCAGGCATCTTGCCATCGGGTGGTCGCATGGCCGCGTGGTTCAAAACGGATGATGGCTCCGACTTCGATCTCGAAGTCGCTTCGAACGTGGATGGTGTAACGGATCATTATCAGGCTCGCGGTCAGGTCGCTAACGACGATTACCTGATTCAAGAAAGTGGATCGTCTTCGATCTGCATTAATGGAGCAGGTGCCACTTCGACTTGCGGATTCTCGCTGAACGCGTCTCCGAACTTGGCGGTCACGAACCAAACTTCGTGGGGAACCTTCAACGTTTCCACTTACACGATCGCTAATCCTTAAGTGACTCCGAGCGGAGCTCCTCGAGCGATCGCTCGATCCATTCTTTGAATGCCGCGACTCGTGTCACGACGAGATAGCCGTAACGGCCCGTGCAGGTCGCGGCCCCCAAACTGTTCACTCCGAAGAGCATCGTTTGCCCGTTGATCTCAACGAATGACGGGCCACCTGAATCCCCGCTGCAGGCACCATGACCGGCCG